>CAYTDR010000702.1:0-4831 GCA_964436185.1 uncultured Candidatus Obscuribacterales bacterium
GGCGAATAACGCAGACTGTTGAACGGGTTCTGGCTCCGGCTCTTCCTCTGCGAATAAATTTTTCAGCACATGGTTTGTTGGAGCTTCGGCGAATGGGACTATCTGCTCAACCAACTCTGGCTCCGACTCCTGTTCCACATCGGGGAACGCGACTGCTTGCTGGATCGGCTCTGGTTCCGGCTCTTGTTCCACATCAGGAAATAGGACTGCTTGCTGTATAGGTTCTGGTTCCGAAGCCTGTGCGACTGGCAGAGAATCTTTAGGAGCTTCGGACTCCTCTTCGTTAGCCAAACCCTGCATCGGTACAGAGTCCTGCTCGATCTCAGGCAGAAGTGCAGATGTGCGCTGCGCAAACGCAACTGTCTCTTGTCCTAGCTCATCGGCGATCGCGGCAAAAGACACATCCTCCAAAACATCTGCTACGAAAGGCAATTCGCTGTCCATCACCGGCTCCGCTGATGGTGAACCGATTGCACTTGACTCCACCACCGGTGCGGGCTGGATTGGCAAATCCCAGGAATCTTCATAGTCATCTTCAGGGTCTTGCGCTACGGACGCAGCCGGCAATAGGTTATCGAAATACCCATCTGAGACTGGCGTTTGTGAAACTTGAGGCTGATTAGATGACCCCATTTCATCATCATCGTCATCGTCGTCAATTGAAATATAGCTTCTCTTATCAGCGCTGCTCGCTGATTCATTCTTCATCCAGCTGGTATCAGTAACGGAGAGCTCGGATTCGATAATCTCTTCGAGGAAGCCGATCTCGAAATCACTTCGCCGGACACTAGACTGTTCAACAGACTCAATGATCTCGCTGGTTATGTTATCAACCACATCATCGAGAATTTTCATGTCCAATCCGGAACTTCCTATTCCTGACATCGGACTCTGGAAAGGTGCATCAATTCCCAGTTCCGCAGCTAGCTCACGCTCCAACTCCATGTCTACATTCGCTAACACAATTTCACTTGCGCCTGGACCGAGTGTTGGCTCAACGGGGAAGCCAGTTCCCTCCTGGTTGGCAAAAGCATGATTTTCGACTGAGTCCAGAAATGATTGAAGTAGTTCATCCGGCATTGCAACGTAGTCAGACTTGCTTTCCTGGCTGACTTCAGCCGTTGCTGGCTCCTCCGACTGTTGGGAGATTGTGCTTGCCTCTTCATCGTTTCTATCCGAGTCACTCGTCAACCCGCTGTTGGAGAACGGATCAAAGTGTTGGTTTATCGAAGACTCTGAATTGTTTATCGCATAATATCCACCCGAGTCCAAGCTGCCGGATACATTCGACAGGGAAATGTCTTGAGTAGGTGAGCTATTCCGGTCATTCAGGAACCTGGAGAATTCACCAGAATCAGACGGCACTTTATCTTCTGCCTGTTGCTGACCCGACTCTTCAAAACCGACCGGTTCCATATCCGGGAAAGACGCTCTTCCGCTAGATGGAGTCAATGAAGTTTGAGCGGCGAACTGAGAGAACTCGCCGGAATCCTCGACTCCGAGCTCAGTTCGCTCTGTATCAGGAGAGCTGAAACCATAAATTGCGTCGTCTGAACCATGATTTGCGACAAACGTTGAAAACTCGCCAGTGTCAGATTCCAAATCTAAATCAGCTGATGCCGCAGCTTCTGGCTCACCATACCCAAACTCACCCAACGGAGACTCGGTGCTATCTGCATCGGACGGTGGGGCGAAACCGCTTTCCTCATCCGTGGGTTCAGCTTCATGCGACGAACCAGAAGTTGAATAAAGATCGAATGCCAGCTCAGATGCAGGAACGGCCGAGGCGTTGGCAAACTCGGCGATCTCCATATATTTCCGCATCGCGTCAGCATCATCTGCGGTGGAAAAAACTCCGGATTCCGCGGGAAACATAGGTATTGAAGGCGGACTGGTGGGGACGCTCGAAGGTGGAGTCGAATTCAGCGACGCTTGAGCTGCTGCATACGATTCCTCAGACTCAGGCTCTGGCTCAGACTCAGGCTGCTGTTGATCCTCTTCGACGGGCTCTGAAGAAACGCCGGGAACGGGTTCTGCATCCGAAAATCCGAAGGCAAAATCGTCATCGTCATCTTCGTCGGTGCTGAACATCTTGCTGATGTTACTGACTCTGGAGGGGCTTTTGGATGCTGGAATCTCTTCTGGCTCCAGTTCCGCACCTTCATCGAAAAGATCGCTCAAAAAGGTCTCTTCTCCGACACTCTCACTTTCCGGCTCAGGGACAAGTGATTCATCGAAATTCAAATCATCGACATATTGGCCGGGGTCGTCAGAACTGACAGATGGTGCATCGCCCCCAATCTCGTCATATCCTTCTACAGGTTCTTGATGATTGAAATCTGCCGGTTCTTGATTGTAGTCTGCCGCAGGTTGTCCCTCGGCTGTAGCCGCATCGCCGGAATGAAACTCGTCTTCGTCATCGTTGCCGAAAATCGACTTGAAGGCCGTTCCGACATAAATGGCTCCCGAAGTAGAGTTTCCCTTCGATACTTGCTCCTCCAGAGCAGTCAGAGTGGCATGATGTTGCACATTATGGGCGCCGCTGGCGGATTGCTCGCCGAATAAATCGTCCATGTCCTCATCGTCGTCATCATCTCCGAACAATGAAGAGACTGTGACCCTGGACCGCTCTGGCGCATTGGCGGCAGCCGGCTCTGGCTCCGATTCGCTGTAGCTCTCTTGATTTTGGTAAGTCGGTTCCTGATAGTTTTGTTCCTGTTCCCGGTAGTCCGATTCCTGATAGCCCGATTCCTGATAGCTCGGGTCCTGGTAGTTTTGCTCCTGGTAGCTCTGCTCCTGATAGCTCGGTGCCTGGTAGCTTTGTTCCTGGTAACTTTGCTCTTCGAGAACCTGCTGGGATTGGCTCACCTTCTGGGAGTCGAAGGTCGTCTGCATCAGGTGTTCAAAGTCGTCTGCGGTGCAGACCAGTTTCTTGAACGAACCACTATGCAAATACACTCTAACGGCATCTGCTGCAATCAGGTCATCCGGATCGACCATAGCAACGGTATATTGGGCGCCATGTTTCGCAAACGGAACGAAACGATACTTTCTCTGCACGTCTTCCGGCACCAGACGAAGCAGCTCGTCATCCGGTCTAGTATTTGCGAGCTTGACATAAGTCACGCCAAACTGAAGCTCGAGCGCATCCTTCAACGAACTCTCAGGAACGAACCCCATTCGATCGAGAACGATCGTTAGGCGCTCATGCGTCCTGTCTTGCTCAATTATCGCTTCACTCAGCTGCTCTTGGGAAAGAAAACCCAGCTCTACGAGCAAGTCTCCGATTTCGTTGCCAACTACGGACATCAGCTTTTGCACCAGTTCCACATTTCGGTGTCAGTAATCCTCAGCAGATTTAGATGAACCACTTATCAAGTGATTTCTCACAACGCCGCACAGAATCCTCCACAGAGTATATCTAATATGAACATACTGACTGCATATTTGTGCCCTACACATATCTAGACTAAACATTGCCAAAACCAGTCCAGGATTCTTATTGGCGGTACAGCCGAACATCTTGCTATTTGCCGGTACTCCACTGATTTATATGTCAGACTTTGTGTCGAAAAGGCTTCAAAATGACAAGCTCCTGAATTGATTCCGGATTTTTATGAGACGTTTCATCTCTTTTGGTCGACGCCAGGCCTTCCCTTCAAACCCAAAATGTACAACAGACCTGCAGTCTCGAAACGATTTCTGTATGGTGCTTAAAAGCAACAGAGTTCCGCAGAAAGGAACGCCATACTAATGTCCACATTACCTTCTTACCGACCCACCGATTTATCAAACAAAATTGTCGGCGCTTTGCTGAGAAGATTGATGGCGATCTCAGCAGTTGTATAGTGCACCTCACCTTCAAGGCTTTTCACTGACAACATTGTATTGTCGTCTGAAGTGAACGACTTAAGACATTGGGCACCACGAGTGGGGTCAATTGCGCGAAGCAAACTGGCAGCATAAATCTTTCCGGCCGGACTGCCGTGACAGGTTATCCACTCGATATCGCCTAGAGGCGCTGAGCCGAGCTTTCGAACCTCCGCATAGGCGGTTGTGAACTCGCTGGATCCTCCGGCAGAGGTATCGAATATGAAGGCAGCATTCTCTAGCAACTTTAGTGAAGGAGAAAGCTTACGCTGCTCCTCTGACTTCTGCTCTTCTATTGCTTCGCTCGCCTGCGAGCCGGAAAACTTTTTCTTGTTCGTCGCAGATGAAGAATCCATTTCATCTGTTCTATTCGAGTCAGTGAGCGGCTCGCCATCAACATTCTCTGTCGTCTTTGTAGAATCGACTTAACTCCGCCCCTCAGATTCAGTAGCAAAACAAACAAGCGGAACCATCGTCAAAAGTAGGGTCAGTGCGCACCCTAGAATCAACCGGAGATTCCGCTTGTTGTTTGAAATCAGTCTGATAGTGAGTCTTTCCTGGCAGCTTTACTGCACACCAAGAAGTTCCACTTCAAAAACTAGCGTTGCGCCTGGAGGAATCAGTCCGCCGGCTCCTCTGTCGCCATAACCAAGATTGGCAGGAATAATCAGTTTTCTGCGTCCGCCAACTTGCATTGATAATACACCTTCGTCCCATCCGGCAATGACCTGGCGTTTGCCGATCGTGAATTGGAACGGTTGACCACGATCTACAGAGCTATCAAATTTGGTGCCGTTGGTCAGCCACCCTGTATAGTGAACGGAAACCAGTTGTCCTTCTTTCGGACAAGGTCCGTTGCCCACTTGCAAATCTTCGAACTGCAAACCGCTTGGTGTTGTTACTACGTTGCTGGAACCAGTACTCATGTCATCTCCTTGCTGTTGGCCGCCTTCTGGTGGCT
>CAYTDR010000703.1:0-4828 GCA_964436185.1 uncultured Candidatus Obscuribacterales bacterium
TTCCGGGAACATTGAACACTCAAACAATCACTATTGGGCCAGATTGCACTGCCTGGCGGATGCAACACCTCCTCTGGCTAACAGACGAGATTTACACAAAAAGCATGCAAGGTGAGCAAGCGGCGATGCGGAAAAAATTGGAGCGGATGACATTTGACGGAGTGCTCAAAGAACCGGAAACAGGTGACGGTATGAGACTGACTCGTCGCTGGATCGGCAAAATGACTCCACGGGGCATGGCGGGGAAGGCTGATATATCAACGGATTTACCGGTCTTCGCCGGAGTAAAGTTCGACAGACAATGGTTTTTACTCGCGCAGGAAGGACTGGTGCAGCTTGACTTAGAGACCGGTCGAGTCTGGTCAGTGCCGGTTCCAGCTCCACTTCCGGAGATAGAAAACTGCTCAGGTATAGCAAAGGATACCAGGCGCAATAGAATTCTCATCATGGCCACTGAGCGCTCTTATGAAAGGGATGACCGTAAGCTTTCACGCCTGTACAGCTTTGATCCAAAGACCCAAAATTGGTCCTTGCTGTCTACTCATGATGGGCTTCTCATGAAGGGCCTCGCGTATTCTCCCGATGACGATAAGCTGTACACATTCCTCCTGAATGATTGCGATCATAATACGGGTGGTCACATATCCGCTCTTGTCGAGATGCCTCATGACGGCACAACACGGCGGTGCATAAGCACTACCAAAAATTTGAACGGCTATCTGACTACCAGTTTCACCCACCTGCAGTTGGCGGTGGACGCAGATAACCTGCTCGTGAGCTTCTGCGCGGATAGGCCGATCGAAAAAAGCGCTGTAATTGCGCGAAAGAGCGGAGCGGTGCTTTACAGAAGTGCTTCGCTCAAGATTCACGGAAGAGACGAATAAAATTTAGCCCAAGTCAAACTCACCGATTGAGAGGTCTGGATAACGGAAGTCTTCGGCGCCGTGGCAGAGAAACAAGATGCCGTGGGGGTGGCAGTTCTGCGTGACTTCGGTGATTCGAAGTTTAGTTAGTTAGCTTCTCGTAGTTTAGCTTCTCGATTTGAGGAGATTGGCTTCGGCTTATTCGCCTTCGTGCTTGACCACGGCGGCTTTGAGGAGCTTATCTAGTTCTTCGACGCATTGCATGTCTTTGAATAAGCGGCTCTTCTGTTGACCGAGTTTTTCTCCGATAGATGTACGAAGCTCTCGATCCTGTCCAAGCCTGGCGGCCAGTTGAATGTACTCATCGAGTGAGTTAACAATCAGCTCTTCCATACCGATCATCTTGAGCATGGCATAGCTGTGCCGACCTCTCATGAATTGTCCGGGTATCGTGACGGTTGGCAGATTCACAGTTA
The DNA here is from genome assembly GCA_964436185.1 of uncultured Candidatus Obscuribacterales bacterium. Classification (GTDB taxonomy): domain Bacteria; phylum Cyanobacteriota; class Vampirovibrionia; order Obscuribacterales; family Obscuribacteraceae; genus CAYTDR01. The sequence continues at coordinate 1,340 of CAYTDR010000703.1, forward strand.
TTGCACGCATACTCGTCAGACCACCAGTCCAGCCTACTGAATCAAGATTGACGTCCAGCACTGAAAGGAAACGCATGAAGTCGTCGACTGTCATTCTCGGCATGATTCGAACATACTGCTCAAAGTTCAGGCCGGCAGCATCGAAGCTTTTCTCCAGTCTGCGCCGAAATATGTCGGTAACAGACTGGCTCTTATTGCTGACGAAGACAAAAAGAGCATCTGGAACTTTCTTTGCAATTTCAGCGTAGAGAAAGTCGAACTGTGGGAGATATTTGAACAATGACTGCACGGAACCGTATATGGTTCTATTCTCCGGCAAATCGAACTCCTGCCGCGTAACACTTCCAGGTGCCGGCGCTGGCACTTCAGAAAAGTGAAGGCCGATGTTGGGAAGCCTGATCAATTTTTCCGAGTAGTGCTCGTCTGCGTCAGCCGGCTCCATCAATTCGCTCGAAAGATAGTAGTCGATTGTGGGCGAACCGGATGTTACCGGATGCCCCCAGGCAACACACTGAACCGCTGCCAACCTGGCTAGAGAGATGATTCTACTGGAAGGAGTCATGCCCACATCAGGAATGAGAAGGACATCCAGGTTGTCACCACTTATGGTGTCAAGCGCCAGTTTGAAATTCTCGTCGGTAAACGGCAACCATTTAAAGGTGCCCAGAGACGCAAACTTTTGTGTATGGCTATCGCTTATTCCATTCAGAGAATAGAGGAAGAACTCATAGTCTTCTCGGGGCAGATTGGCCATCCAATCATAGGCCCAGGAAGCGCCGTTGTGAACACCGATGTATCGCGAGGCGATCCCGAAACGAATCTTCGCACCCGGCTTCCGTGTTCTTTCCAGCTTCAGGTAAGGTGCCAGTTCGGCATCAAGCAGCTTGGTCACCAACAGTGAATAGTCCTTTTGCACCTCAACATCGTTGAACTGTTGATAGGCAACATAGAAGTTGCTCACATTAAATACGATGTTTCGCAGAATGCTGCGATCTTCCTTCGACAGCTCCGGATTGATCTGTGATACCAGGGACAGTGCTTCGCTCAAATTATTGCGAAAACGATCTCGATAGCTCTGAATCGCAGACTCTTCCTCATAGTTGATCGGTAGTCTTTTGAGCTCTATGAGAAGTCTACCGAGCTTTCGAACCAGGCTCTCCTCCCCGGCATTTGGGGTACGCAGTTCCAGAGCCTTATGAAGCGCCCCAATCGCCTCGTCAACTCGTCCTTGTTCGGTGTATTGAAAACCAAGGCAATCGTGAGCAGGAGCATGATCTGGTTTGACAGCGATCATTCGGTGGCACGTGGCCAGAGCTTCGTCCAGGTTATCCAGCCTGTAATGCGAGTAGACAAGATTGAAGTAGGCATCGGCGAGGCCAGGATTTATGGCTATTGCTTTTTTTAGACAGTCGGCAGCATCGCTGTATCTACCCAGCTCATTCAGGGCAAAGCCCTTATTGTTGTGAGCCTCAGCGAACTTGGGGTCGACTTCGAGCGCGCAATCGTAGCTTCGAATGGACTCACCCAAGCGACCTAAATCGTGCAATAACACTCCCAGATTGAGATGTGCTTCCTTGAAACGCGGATTCAGCTCAATGCTTTTTCGATAGTTATTGATTGCCTCTTGAACATCGCCCTTCTTCTTATATGCAAGACCGAGGTTCAAATGTATAGATGGAGTGCCTGAAAGCAGCTCATTTGCCCGCTCCAGATGTCGAATAGCTTCATCGACTAAATCCTGTTTGAGGTACTGAATCCCAATGTTGAGATGGGCTCGGCCATAATCAGGATTTATCGCCAGCAACTTTAGATAGCAGTCCATGCACTCCTCATCTCGGCTCAAATCAGTGAGGCAGACCCCTTTGTTGAGAAGCGCTCCAAGGTGATTGGGGTCTAGCGACAAAGCTTTGTCAATGTAGCGGAGCGCCTCTTCCGGGCGCTTCAACTCCCGCAAGGCTACGCCCAAATCTGAAAGCGCCTGGACATGATTAGGCACTAGTTTCAGGCACTCCTGGTACTGAACGATCGCTTCCTTATAATTTCCCTGCTGATGGAGACGGTTGCCTTCCTTATTGTGTCCATCAGCATCCAATGCCGCTTTTGATACCGCTCTCATCTCAGGAAGAATCAGAGAACCAGTATCCGGTTTTCCGTTGCCACCATTGATGGTGTCTAACAATGCTTTGGCTTGAAGGTTCGCCGGGTTGACTTCCAGAGCTTTCTCAAAAGCCTTTTTCGCCTCGACCAGATCGCCTTCTCTCTGGTGAACAAGTCCCAGATTCAAATGCGCCAGTGAGTGGGCAGGATTGATTTTGATAGCGGATTCGTAGTGCTCACGGGCTTCGGTGAGCCGCGCCTGACTGGCAAAAAGATTGGCGAGATTATAATGTGCGTCTGCATAGTTGGCACTAAGTTCAATTGCTCTCTTGTATGCTTCGATAGCCTCTTCCATTTTTCCTTGTCTAGTCAAGCTCAGCCCTAAGTTCAGAAAGCAGCTCGGATACTCAGGCTTGAGCTGTAAGGCAGCTTCGAGCGATTCACGTGCCTGGTCAACATATCCCAAGTTTAGAAGAGCCACTCCCAGGTCGTTATATGCAGTGGCAAAACTCGCATCTATTCGAATGCACTTACGGTATAGAGCAACAGCAGCTAAAAGTGCATTATTCTGATGTTTGATATTGGCCAACACATAGAAAGCGAGAAAGAAGTCTGGCTGCAAATGTAGCGCTTCTTCCACTGCTGCTTCGGCCTCGCCGAATTTTTTCTGGAAACTAAATGCCATTCCCTTAAAGCACCACGCTTCGACGCATCCTGGATTAAGTTTCAACGCTTTGTTTGCGCAGGCAATCGCCTCAGTAAGCTGCCCCAGCCGGATATAGCATTGAGCCAGATCCTTGTGTATGTCAGCGTTGTCTGGTTCGATCGAGCGAGCCTCTTTAAGTAGAAAGACAGCGTTGCCAAAGCGTTCAGAGGATATGCAGCCTGTGGCCTGCTTTCTCAAACTGCTCACACTGTTGATGGTAGAGAACGTCATTGTTTGTTAACCTTCAATAAAGGGCTACGAGCGCATTGCTGGTGCTTTCCACATAAACAATCCGTACTCCCGTAGGAACCTCGAAAGGTTGTTCACTACAGAAACGAGACTACCTGCGTCGCTCCATGCATGCTGCATGATCGGAGGAAACGTAAGCTTAACCAATCTGAGCCGTTTGAGCATGATATGGCGCCTCAAACTAGGTGGAAGATTTCGAAGGTTCCATAAAAACTGGCTAAGTTTCCAGTTCTGTGAGAATGTTTGAATCTGGCTACGAGTGCTAACGACGCGAGCATGCGCCTTCCATGATGAAAGAGATCAGCCCAAGGATCCCGTATTCATTGCAATTGGACTCACGAGAGCCGACTTGGCGTGATAAGAAATGGCAGGTGTGAGAACAAGAGACATTGGCATATACTGTAGCCTGAATTTTCACGGCAACAAGATGGACTCGT
>CAYTDR010000704.1:0-4824 GCA_964436185.1 uncultured Candidatus Obscuribacterales bacterium
GCTGCTTGTGTTGCTTGAACTGCTGCCATTGTCCGATCTCAGTATCCAAATCTTTGAGCTTTTGCTTCCAGGTAACACTCTCATTGGAGGTCGGTTCGCTCCATAGAGCAAAAGCTCTACTTGCAGCAATAAGCAAATAAAGTGCAATGCAGATTATTGTAGTGATATGCAGCCAAACAGGCGGGATCCATCGTTCTTTTGCGGGCTGCTGGTCATCGCTATCCGCGCCCAAGAGCTGCCGGAGCTGCTCATTGACCTCTCTAATTACGGACTCACATGCAGACGGATCTAGCCCTTCAGCCATCGGATACCAATGAATCTCAATTGTCGTCGAATTCGCATCCGGAGAACGAAAGTAGATCTCCAGCCTGACATGGCGTTCAGCAAGTTTGCGCCCCTTAGAATCACCTGGCAGTAGCTCAGCGATTCGATCGGTATCAGCCCAAGTCATATCAGCTTTCAACTCTCTCGATTGGCTCGGGTTGGTCGGATGGATTCGAAAGGTTTTGCCGTACTGATAGGTGTATTCTCGTATGAGCTTCTTGACTTGAGGATAGACTTGCTTAAGTGATTGAGAACACTTTAAAGGGGCTGGAAACAACATGCTGTTCGTCTGCTCTCGTCTTTGATGTTCAATGGACAGCCCGACCCAAAGTCCTAGAACCAAACCCGGTATCAGTCCGGCCGCAAAGTCATGCAAGAGGAATTGACCGGCGATGAACGCCAGTGCTAGTCCCGCCAAGCCGCCTATCACATATCCCATAGGTCGAAAAACTCCGGTGGTGAACGCTCTGGGTCGTGTTCTTCGAGAGCTTGTTTGCGTGCCTCCCTGATCCTCTCCATTTTTTCCTTTCGCTCTCGATCGAGGTTGGAGTTCAATGGCTCAACAGGCCTTTGTCGAGATGGTTGGTTTTTAGGGGCGAATTCATCCCAATGATCTTGTTGTCGGCTTGCCACGCGGTTTCGTTCGGCCACTATCTCGGACACAGCATGCTTCGCTCGTGGAGGTGGTTCAATCTGGCAGGCACTGTTATAGGCACCGGGTTCGAACTTCTTGGTTTTGATCGGTGCTGCATTCCCTGTCAGTATGATCACTGTCTGTTCATCCAGGCGCACCAGCTCATCGGCCGTTATCAGGTCCTTGCCGACGATCTGCTCCTGGATTCGTCCGTCATGCTGGGTGCGACGCTCTTCTATCGTTGTTCTACCTAAGGCTCGGCTTAATCGAGTGGCTTCTACCAAGTTTTTCTGTCGAAAGTAAACTTGACAGGATGGCTGATCGAAGATGATTTCCGCGTTCTTGTTACCGTAGACCTTCTCCAACTGCATGTAGTTCTGAAAGCCAAGGACCATGCCAATTTTGCGCTTTCGGACAAGCGAGAGCCGTTCAGCCATCCCCGGAATGTAGCCAAAATTAGTGAATTCGTCGAGCATCATCGATAGTGGCTCTTTCAGATTAGTGGAGAGCAAAAAGTCGAGCAGGAAGTTCAAGACAAGTGACCCTATGGTCTGCATGCTCTTTCTTGTGGATGGCACGGAGAGATAGAAGGTGAACCGCTGGCGTTCGAGTAGCTCAAGCCTAAGGTCCGTCGTAGATGTCAGAGTCACGATCGTGTCTGATAGCCATGGATTTAGCTTGGTCATTAAACCGCTAATGACTCCGAACCTGAAGTTTTCGCTTGTGTTGTTCAACCAGCCGCTAAATTCCGATTGTGCCTGCTTGGAGGGGCTGTTCTTGAGCATCTTCAAGACTTCTTTGATGCCGGAGAGTAAGATCCAGCGAATGAAGCCAAAGTGTCCATAGTTTTCGTCGATGGACGCTGCATGCAAAATCAGCGAGGTTAGAAGCAACTTTTCACTTTGATCCCACGTGGGGTCGACTCGAGCATTTTCGCTGGACGCACTAGTGATGATGAGCGCAGCTAGTCTTTCGGCGGCATCACTCTTCTCATCTTCCGAAACCATTTTGACGAGATCGATGGGATTTATTCTTGTAGAGCTGAGATCGCACGGGTTGAATGAATAGATCTGCTGTCCCTTCTTTGCCCTATATCCTGCCGTGCGTGTATACAACTCTCCTTGCTCGTTTTCACCTGGCGTGGCCTCGGTGACGATCATGCTTATGTCAGTTCTTTCAATAAGGTTCGGAATGAGAAAGCCGGTAGATTTACCTACTCCAGTGCGACCACATACGATGGCATGCTGGTAGGTGGCATATTCAGGTAGCTGCAGATACAGTTGCCTTCCATAGGGCGTCAGGAGCAAACGTCTTGAATCGATTATGGGTGTGACTAAATTAGCAGCAACAAGATCTTCGTCATCAGCCCATTGAGCTGAGCCATGAATGTCTGTGGGTTTGTACCAAGCGCTGACTTCTTTTGCTTGTTTAGCGTCTTCTTGCAGTGCCATGATTATTTCGTCGGCCCGGCGCTCGCAGTCTGCAGTCGTTGCACTGCCGTCCTTTTCTTCCACCAGCACTTTCACCAAGGAACCTTCAGAACTCGGCTTCCAGGACAGTCGCAGCCGGTAGTTATGCTGCCAGTAATCGGTGTCAATTAGTTCGCGTGCCTTATCAACCGCCGTGAATTCGGCTCGGAGCTTGGCATAACGGATGTTCTGGTACCCTAATCGTTCCAGCGTACTCGTCACGAGCTCAGCCATATCATTCGGCTCAACTGTCACCAATCCGGTAGTTTCAAACTTAGCTATCATTTGCTTTCTGGCTTATAGTCACTGGCTAGGAACTGCTCAGCGTATTGCATTGCTTTCCGGTCCCGTTCGTCCACCTTATTGATTTTGTCATCCCGGCTCAGCAACTCTTTGCCCTGGAGGTGAGTGCCCAGGTCCACCATAAAAGTCGTGATCTGTTTTCCGTAGAATCTATTGGCGGCGCTGCATATCGCCCCTTTTGTAATCAAGTCACTCAGGCGCTCTTCCATGCCATTTATCCGGTGCAGGACGGTGCTTAATTCTGCCGGCTCCTGGGACGCCAGACCTATTTGAATAAGTTCCTTCAACACGTCAGTTTTAGTTTTGCTCTGCGCTTCAGCACGTTTCTCAATAGCTTCGAATAGGTGCTCTTCGAGCCTTACTGATAGTGTCTTGTAGTTCATGAGTGTGTCGAGTCCTCTTGTTCAGTGGTATCCCTTTCACCACCATCGGTGCGTGCCTCCGTGCTGGATTCATCGGTTTCATGGTTGACGCCGCTTACCTCCTGCATCTCGAAAAGGTCGTAGTCAACATCGATGTTCGAATGAGCAGGGTCAGGGGACTCCATCGATTCGAACAGCTCCTTTAAATCCGGTTCGAGATCCGCGACTCGGTTTTCTTGAGTTGAGTCTACTAACTGGGCTTGGAAGAGGTCCTCCAGCTCTGGTTCTTGTCTCACTTTTGCCTGCAGGCTGTGCTGCTCGATGTCTTCTTCGCGACGGTCGTAAGTCGGCAACTCTCGAAACAGGTACTGGTAGTCTATTCTTTCGGCCTTTTGCGTGTAGTCAAAGTCCCTCATCAGTTTCTCAAAACTGGTCTTTTGATGAATCTCAGCGCGGAAGGCGTCCATGGCTTTGTCCAGCTCCATGAGCTCACCGGCTATTTGCGGTGCCTGGTCTGGGTACTTAGCAGCGATAAACTCCCAGCGCTGGCGAGCAAGTTGTATCTGGATGCGCTCGTGTGTTTCTAAGTGACGTCCAGCCATTTCTATTTGAAATTGCTTGCCGGTCTTGCGGCGGAAGATCTCTCCTCGATCTTCGCTAAAGGACTTTCTCAACTCTCTATCAAGCTGCTCCCATTCCATTCGATCGTGAAGCGCGCGCTCTGAGCGTTTTCGGTCGTCGCCTCCACCATGTTCGTATCGCTTCAGCTCAGGGTTGAGCCACTTCCTATCGAGCCTCTTGTAGTCCTTATCAAGGCTCCGAACGGACACGTCCTTATCATCGAGAAGTCGCCGCGCTTCGGATTCGAGATAGCGCTCTATGCCATGATTTCGCTCCATGTAATAGTCGCCATGGACTCGGATTGCCCTATAGTCGTTAGAGTTCAGCCGAACTAATTCGCCGTGTCGGTCCTTGCCCATAACACAAACGTGTATGTGAGAGTGGTGTGTGTTGCGGTGGTGAATGGCATACCACTCGAGCTCTTGCCCTTTTCTATCACTGAGCTCCCGAAGAGTCTCGCGAGTGAATTCCTCCAGGTCAGTTTGGTTATAGCCGGGCGACAGAACGATGCGGTGCATAACGACCCGCCGATCCTGGTGGTCGATTCGATCTCTGATTTCAGCGCTCGATACATTGTCTCTGGAGGCGCCGAAGAACTGTCGAGGGTTTTCATCCTTGTCTTTGCCTGGACGGTCTTCAATGTACTTGAGATGAGCATGAGCCTTGCTCATCCCGAGCTTGCCTTTGAGATAGTTTCCTTTAGCGATTACTCTGGTCATGGCTTGACGTTTTTCGCCTTATCAACCAACTCCTGTTCCTGGCTGGAAAGTTTGTTCTTGAGGCGTCTTATCGCCGAGATGTAGCACTCGGTGAAAAGCTCGTCTCGCCCATCTTCGTCAGATCGGCTCCAAAAAAGTTGATGAAGCGTGCCTACATCCAAACCAACCTTGACTATCAGTTTGGCGATGCGATCCTCCATCTTCTTGATTCGCTGTTCTACCGCAGACTCTCTATCCGTGAGCAGTGCATTTTCTCGGTGGTCCATGTAATATCGTATGGCTTCACGAGCAAGCTCAGTCTTGGTCTTGTCTTCAAGCCGGCACAGCTGCTCGAAACGCACAAAGTCATCTTCGCTCAGCTTTGTTTCTACTGTTGGTCTTCTGGCCATGGC
>CAYTDR010000705.1:0-3822 GCA_964436185.1 uncultured Candidatus Obscuribacterales bacterium
GGCGGCGGCGGATGGGGTGTTAGCGACGATTGACACCCGTCTCAATAGGGCATAGTTTGACAGAACGCAACTTGGCGTTGGCAGTTGCATAGTTAGCAGCACCACTGACAGGATTAGCTGTTCTAGTCAGGTGAGTAAAACGATCGAGCAAATGACAGATTCTTCTCAAGCTGATAATAATGCCGACCTGCAAGAAACTCCGGGCAAACTGCTTCCGTTGCCGGACATCGGCGATCTGCTCTTCCTCGGTATACTCTATATCCTCCTTGCAGGACGTCCCGATTATCTTTATCAGGACGCTTCAGTCGGTTGGCATTTAGTTGCCGGGCAATGGATCTGGGAGCATCATGCTGTTCCCCAGACTGATCTGTTCTCGTATACCTTTGCCGACAAACCCTGGATTGCATACGAATGGTTGTTCGAGCTTGGAGCATATGCTCTCACCACCATTGGTGGCTTGAACCTTCTCTCCGTTGTCACCTCTTCGCTAATCGCCCTTGTCCTGATCAAATGCTACGATCGAGCAAGAAGCGCCGGGACACCTCTGATGATGGCGTTGCTTGTTTCAGGACTGGCGATTTTTGCATCGGCAATCCATTGGCTGGCTCGCCCGCACATCATAACCTTCCTGGGTGTCTACGTTTATACGAGCACGCTCGACGACTACTACCACTCGAAGCTCGGGCGTACTCGACTCTTTGTCACACTGGTAGCAATGATGGTGCTCTGGGTCAACTGTCATCCCGCATTTTTCTTTGGACTGGCGCTAATTGGTCTGTACATGGTTTGCGCATTCGTGACTTCAAGAATCAGTAACGACGCAGAAGAGCGAAGATTGCGCATGACCCAGGCAATAAATTATGCCGCAATATTGGCAGTGACTGGCGCAGTTACCTTCCTCAACCCGTACGGCATCAGATTACACGAATACATATTCGGCTACCTTACAGGAACAAGTGCCATACTGGCTGAAACCGATGAGTTTAAGTCACCTGTCTTCCACGATAATATTCACGCGTTTTGCTTAGAAGCACTCATCATCCTCATGATTGCTGGTTTTGCGATTACGAGAAAGCGCGTCTCTTTGCCCACCACAAGCACGTTCATAACAATGCTGCATCTTTCCCTATCTGCCGTAAGAAGCATTCCCTTCTTCTCTATTGTATCGCTACCTTTTATTGGAAGCCTTTACTCGACTACGAGATTCGATGAACGACTGCAGGCCTACAAAGCGGGCGGTGGCGACAAGCCTGGACCAATCAGACGGTTCTATCAGATCGTCTCAGACTTCGACAAGCAAGAACAGTTCTGCAAGATGCGAATCATTCCAATCGCCACGTTTTTGATTCTCTCGACTACAGCAATCTGTGGCGGAAAATTTCTCGGAATTACTCTTGCAACTGGCTTTAGTAACGAGAAAATGCCGACTGCCACTCTTGATTATATTCGCGACAAAAAACTGCCTGTCGATCGTGGCTTCAACCTCGACAACTGGGGCGGCTTGATCAGATATAAACTCAATCAGCGAGTCTTCATCGACGACCGGGCTGACTTCTTCGGCGAGCAATTTTACCAGCAGTATGGCAAAGTGGTGCGCACACAACCTGGATTCGCAGACATATTGAATAAGCACAATATTGCCTGGATTCTCATGCCCAAGAACTCCCTTCTCGGCAGGGCATTGAAGTCCAATCCCGAGTGGGAGATAGCGTGCGAAGATCCGGCAGCCTATCTTCTCACTCGCAAGGAAAGCGTCGAGCCACCTCACGTAGACAATAAGTAAGTAGACCTGCTCGGAATGAACCGACTGTAGTGTTTGGTCTTCGTTTGATTTGAACCTGACTAAAAAAAGAAACCGCTCGGTCGCGATCCGAGCGGTTTCTTATTGATCAGACGACCCCTGTCTGTTCTTGAACTTGCTAAATGAGACACCGTCTCGACAAAATTCCCCCGCGCCAACGCCGCTCACGTTGCTGGTTGTGAAAGTCTTTCAGTAGTTATTGCTGGTAAGGGGAAACGAATCCAGCGACTTGGGCGACGACATGCGCCGCCCTGCTCGCCGTTTGACGCCCGAGGAAAGAACGTCTGCTGCTGGAGAAAATTTGGAACACGACACCTAAGATTCAACGGCTTCTTTGATTTTAGTTTTCAACTCTGCCCTTGGGTCTCAAGATGCTAGGATTCTAATCGATCAAACGTGACCAAAGTGTTCCCATATCCAAATAATTTTTCTTCGGTAGAAAATTCTCTGCGACACATATAACTGGTGTACAGAGAGCGTTTGCGGACATTTTTAATTTTGCGTGGATTGTTAGTGGGTATGCTTGACGCCGATATTTTAACCTTTACGGGTACCCACACCTTTATATAACTCGCATATACACCGTCGACCTTTGGGACAACCCAGAAATAGCACGGAACATACTTCGTATGAAATAGTGTGCCTTTTGGAACATTGCTCATGACAGGGCCACCCATTGCCTACTGTTTCATAGGGAACGAGAAGGAACCGCTGCGTTGCGGATAGCGGCGATGGGAGGAGCCCAGTTGCCAGACATCAAACTGCAAACCTGCGACCATACCACTGCCATGAGGTCAGATGTCACCAACCGGCACCTGAGGCTAGAGAGCCGCCCATGCTGAACTGACGAGAAATTGCCAGTCCCTAAACTGTCAAGAATTTAGAACGAGAAAACCCTGTCTCCACCACGTTCTGCCGAACATTCCAGAGCCTCGATCGACCTGGCAATAAGTTCGTCATAACCTATCGCATGCTCGGGATAGGTAGCAACGCCAATGCTTGCGGTAATAGAAAAGTTCTGCCAATTGTGCGAGAAAACTTGGCTGGCAATGCGTGCCCTGATTCGTTCTGCAACAAGTGAAGCGCCAGCAGTATTTGTCTGGGCCAGGATTAACGAGAACTGCAGAGGTGCGTAGCGAGCACCGAGGTCAACTTCGCGAATTGATAAGCGAATAACGTTGGAAACCACTTTCAGAACCGCGTCCCTCGTCATGCCGCCATATTTCTCTCCGATCTCATCGAAATTATCGACTGAGAGCATGATCAAAGAAGAATGATGTCCGTAGCGTTTTGCACGCGCCAATTCCGACTTGAGCTCTTTGACAAACGCGCGATGATTGTAGAGTTCGGTCACCGCGTCCAAAAGCGCCAACTTCTCTATATCTTCACCCCTGGCCGCGACGAAACCAGCAGAAGACGGCAAAAGACTGGCCGCCTGGCTCTCATATTGACGAACTCGCTCGAGAATCTCCGGGTCACCGGCAAGCGTAGCCGCCAGAAGAGGCTTGCGTTTCTTTATGTCCTCTCTCACACGGTCGTAGATTGAACCTTCGGACCGTTTTTCGGGCACTGTTTCGTCTGCCATTCAACACCTGGTAAACCAAAGTCTGGATACAGTCTATCATCTCTCTTCCCCTCTTTTGGAGCCGTCGGATAGCCGCCAGAGATCACCCAAGCATCGTTACATCCTAGCTTTCGGGGGAATAATTGTTCTTATAGGATATTATCTGCAGGATTGTAATGTCATGAACAGTTCGACGGCTAAACGCTCATGGTTGATAGCGCTCCTGCTTGTTACGACAGTTCCGATTCAAACTTCCGCTGTCGACTCGAGCATGATAATCGCACCTGAAGATGCAAGAAAAGCCTCCAGTCAGACCGCGCGAGATATCTTGTGGCAAACCTCGCTCATTTCGGCAAAGGAGCAAGCGAGAAGACTCAATAAGCCAATTTTCTGGGTGCATATGCTGGGCAATGTCGACGGCTTTACCTGAAGCGCGGCGAACAGCTTGAGAGCCGGG
>CAYTDR010000705.1:3832-4800 GCA_964436185.1 uncultured Candidatus Obscuribacterales bacterium
CAGACTGCGAAATAAGTACGTATGCGGCTATCGCAACATTGCAAAAGAACCATACTCTGGCAATTCGGGCGTTCATCCGATCTCCGGCGCCGCGGCTGATACCACCAATGGTGCGGGACCACGGAACCTGCAGTTGTTCGTTCTCGCTCCTGACGCAACAGTTCTGCATTGCATGCCAGGCTACTGGAACGCCTTCGATCTTGACAATGAGCTGAAACTGTCAGAACGGCTCCTGTCTATCTGGCAAGACACGTCGATAACACCGGCACAGAAACAGGCACTCTTCAGCCGTGAGCACATTAGCCACGCCAGGACGCATCCTTCTGATACGGTGGAACGAAGCAAACTTCAGGGATTTGACAAGGTCCACATTTTCAAGCATCAAAAAGAAGCTGGCGACGCCATCAAAGATCCCAATTCGCTCTCGGACGTTCACGATCTGCCCGACGAGGCGTTCAAGACTACGGACCAGATCATGCATGAGCGACTCAGTCGCAGACCGTTCCTGGCCTATACGGGATTTGATGTCGCTAACTACGTCAATTATGGTTCCAGCCATTATGACAGGGGTGAGCACGAATATGATGCACATCCGGAGCGCCTGGCCAAAACCAAGAATCTCCGTGAAGTCCTGCACGAGACGTGGAAAGCGGAAGAAGCACCCAAGGCGAAAACTGCCAGGGCTGAAGCGCCAAAACCTACAAAACCTAAAGAGCGAGAGCTTTCCTGGAACGACCTGATGCTCCTCAAGGATCTCGACAAGAACGCATCCAAAGCCTTTTGGAGCTACATGAATAAGAAGCAGTTTGAGAAGGCACGGAGACTGGCTAAATTCTGCATGGTGACCAAAGCAACAGAGCCGATGGGGTTTCAGATGGCCGCTATGGTGGAGTACCAGACGCACCAATACCAGAAGGCCGCTCAGTTTTCCTGGCAAGCGCTACAGTTAGGCTCTCGCCATCCGACCG
>CAYTDR010000706.1:0-3504 GCA_964436185.1 uncultured Candidatus Obscuribacterales bacterium
CCTACGGCGAATTTATTGCTTACACGACTTTTGAGAAGAAAGAACAGGCTACCGGTGAGCAACCGACGCAGCCAACGAATCAACCAACAACCGAACCAGCGAACCAACCTGTTGTCGAATATTCTCATGAGTACGAGGAAGGTTTTGTTGATAACTCATGGGACGAATCACTCGACTCTTCATCTCAGGCTCCACTTCAGCAATCAAGGGTCGGACAAGAACCACATCAATTTGAGCAAGCACCAGTAACCGCGGAAGCGTCGAATTATTCCCAACAAGATGCCTACCAGGAATACGACGAACAACAGGCGCAGACGGCAGAGCCAGAGACGGCACAAATAGAACCAGTTCCAGCAGAACAGCCTGCGGCCACAGCGCAAGAATATGCTGAGCAACATTATCCCAACCACGGGCAAACTGGTCAGCATTCCGCTTACCAGCCGAATCAGGCACAGAATCCTACGCAGGGATACCCTCAAACGTTCAACCAGTCACCATATCCGCAGGGACAATATCCCCAACAGTTCGGTCAAACGGGTCAATTCCAGGCATATCCCCCTCAAACGCCTTATCAACAGCCATATCCACAGGGGCAGTACCCACAACTGTACGACCAGTCAGGTCAGCCGATCCCATACCAGCAACAATATCCTCAAGGGTACTATGACCAATCCGGGCAGTTCATCCCGTATCCGCAACAGTACCCTCAGTATCCTCAACAGTTTGACCAATCAGGACAGCCGATTCCTTATCAGGGGCAGTATCCGCAGAGTCCATATCCGCAGCAGTTTGACCAGGCCGGGCAGCCGATTCCTTATCAACAGCAGTACGCGCAGAGTCCGTATCCGCAGCAGTTCGACCAGGCCGGGCAGCCGATTCCTTACCAGCAGCAGTACTCTCAAAGCCCATATCCTCAGGGTTACTACGATCAATCGGGACAATTCATCCCGTATCCTCAACAGTATCCTCACCCCTACCATCAGTATCCGCCCCAATACCCGCCGTACCAGGCTTATCCACAACATCTCGATCAGTCCGGCCAACACATGACCTACCAGGCGGCGCTTCAACAGCAGTACGCCCAACAGTCATCGGAACAAGCACCGACGGAACAGGGACAGCAAGTCGAAGAGAAAGATTCGGAAGAAGGAGCGTCGCCAGCTCAGCCGCAGGATCAATCCGGACGACACCCGATCTACCCGACTGCGCAACAACAAATTCCGCAAGGATACGCACACCCGCTGGATCAATCCGGCAGACATGCGACTTATCCTGCAGCGCGGCCATATCCGCCTAACCAATATCCTCAACAGTTTGACCAATCGGGCAGGCATTCAACTTACCCCGCGGCTCAACAACAGCCTCCGCAGCCTGAGCAGTACGATCAATCCGGCAGATTCCAGACCTATCCCGCCGCTCAACAACAGTACCCACAACCGCCTCAACCTGATCAGTACAATCAATCCGGTAGATTCCAGACATATCCAGCGGCTCAACAGCAGTATCCACAACCTCCTCAGTCTGATCAATACGGTCAATCCGGCAGATTCCAGACATATCCAGCGGCACAACAACAGTACCCACAAGCTCCTCCGCCTGAACAGTACGATCAATCCGGCAAGTTCCAGACTTACCCTTCCGCGCAACAGCAGTATCCGCAACCTCCTCAGCCTGAACAGTACGATCAGTCCGGCAAGTTCCAGACTTATCCTGCTGCGCAACAGCAGTACCCGCAAGCTCCTCCGCCTGATCAGTACGATCAATCCGGCAAGTTCCAGACTTATCCTGCTGCGCAACAGCAGTACCCACAAGCTGCTCCGCCTGATCAGTACGATCAATCCGGCAAGTTCCAGACATATCCCACCGCTCAACAGCCTGAGCAATTCAATGAGTCGGGCGGGCACCAGACTTATCCCGTCGCTCAGGAACAGAATTCGCAGGCTTCTCAGCTTGAGCAATTCGATCAGTCCGGTGGGCATCCGATCTATGCCGTCGAGCAGGAACAGAATTCGCAGGCTCCTCAGTCTGAGCAATTAGATCAGTCGGGTGGGCATCCGATCTATGCCGTCGAGCAGGAGCAGAATTCGCAGGCGCCTCAATCTGAGCAGTTCGATCAGTCGGGCGGATATCAGATTTTTCCCGTCGCGCAGAAACAGTCTTCGCAGTCCGTGGAGTTCGACCTCGTTTCGCATCTTCAAGCCCAGGTCGACCAAGCGGTTCAAGGTGAGTCACAACCACAGTTGGAACAGGCTCAATCACAACAAGCGAGCAGCGAGACACCGTTTGCTTATGAAGCAGAACCTAGTGATTCGTTCCGATTTCAACTCGAGCATTCAAGCGAAACTGTGGCACAGGAACCGTTTTCCAAAGAGACTGGGTCACCGGGTTCATCTCAGGCTACTCAAATAGCTGAAGAAGAACGAATTCACGAGGCTCCGGAATCGGAAACTAACTTCTCTGAATATCCTGTAGAGGAGGATGCTCAGGCGGTTTCGCAAACAGAATCGCAGTCGCATGGAAGTGACGAAGCTCCGGAAGCAACTGAGCATTTTGAACCAGCTCGATCTGAGTCATTCTCAGAGAGTGTGCAGGAAGAGCAGGACGTTGAACCATCTCCAGAACAAACACATACTCTGACTTCTGACCAGAAGGAGCAGTTCGACTTCATTTTGCAAGAGTACGGTATAGACCTTTACCATGAATTGTCGGTAACTCAAGAATTGCCACCAAGATCGAAGTTGTCGCAACTCAAAATTCCAGGAAAAGTTTCCGAAGATTCTCGTGACAAGCGTAAATCGAAGAGTCAAGAGATACCACAGGTGATGCACAGCGTGCAGGCGCCGCAGAAAGAACAACCATCGAAGCAAGAATACGAACGTCTTCTCGGCGGACTCTTCAAAACAGAAAAGAGTCCAGCCCAATCACCGGCTCCAGCCCGATCACCGGCTCCAGCCCGATCGCTGGCTCCTGAACCACCCAGCGTCTCCGCCAACGTTGAGTCGAGTGGCGCAATCGAATTTAAGCAGTCGGAAACGATGGAATCAGATCCGCAGACCAGCGGTGAGCAGATTGCCTTAGACAACACTCCGCAAGATGGATCCGCCGAGAGCGCTAAATTCGAGCTTCCCGACACTTCCACCAATTCCGTGGTTTCGTTAAATCAGTCAATTGACGAAGCCGCGCATCACACTATTGATCAAACAGAAGTGCCGTCGTACCTCGAAGAGCAAGCACCAATAGCGGTGTCAGAGTCAGAACTTCAACTGCATGATTTTCCTCAGCATGAGCAGGTTCCGCTTCAGCAGGCGACAGGTGTGTCACAGCAGGAGTCAGGTTCGCCTCAGCAAGCGTCAGATTGTCCGCCGTACGAGTCAGATTCGCCTCAGCAGTCATCAAGTTTGCCACAACATGAGTCAGGTTCGCCTCCGCAGTCGTCAGGTTGGCCACAGCATGAGTCAGGTTCGCCTCCGCAGTCGTCAGGTTGGCCACAGCATGAGTCAGGTT
>CAYTDR010000706.1:3604-4796 GCA_964436185.1 uncultured Candidatus Obscuribacterales bacterium
GCCGCAGCATCAATCAGCTCCGCCTCAAAATGTGTCAGGTTGGCCGCAGCATCAAGCAGCTCCTCCTCAAAATGTGTCAGGTTGGCCGCAGCATCAGTCAGCTCCGCCTCAAGGTGCGTCAGGTTTCCCACCGCATCAGTCAGCTCCGCCTCAGCAAGCGTCAGGTTTCCCTCCGCATCAGATAGCTCCGCCTCAGCACACATCAGGTTTTCCTCCCCAAGAGTCAACTCCACCTCAACATGCACCGAGTTTTCCACCGCATCAGTCAGCTCCGCCTCAGTATGGTGCAAGCCCGTCGGCGCCTGCTACGACATCGGCATCCGAGCAATCGAATACTCCGGAAGACCCTACCATTTCTCCATTTGCTGGCACACAAAGTGAAGAACCTGTTGAGCAACAACAACTTGAGGCCGCAGATACTGGATTCAATTCACAGGCTCAACAATCTTCCGTTCAAGATGCTTACGTAGAGCCAGCGAAACCGAAAAAGAGGAAGACTGGGCAACTGCGCAAGAAGGCAACATGGGCTCAACCGAATCCGATCGCAGCTCCTGAAGCACCCTCTAGTTTCTTGGATTTTTCATCCGACGACCAGCCACCCGAAGAATCACCCGTCCAAGAGCCAGCTCACGAGCCGGGCCCTGACCTTCGAATGGTGGAACAGCTGATGCAGGAAAATCTGGCGGCCGGGAAAACGGCATTCTTCAAGTTACCGAAGTCTGGTGTTGTTCGCTCCAGCCGTGGAACAGTCGAACTGCTCGTTCACAAAAATGGAAGAACGTTCCGTCCGAACTACAACAAAGTGGGCATCCTTCTTCGAGTTGACGTGAGTGACGGTTTCGCTCTTGTTCGGTCAACGAATGGTACGGCATGGCAAATGCTTGATAAAGATGGTGAAAGTATCGAGAATGAGCGTATACATACCGTCGCCTTCGACAAGCGCGGTAACCTCTGGTACGAGACTGTAGGCGGCAGGAAAGTGGTATTCCATATTGATGGGAACGTCGAGATCAGCTCTACGCCTGGTTCCGATTAACGTACAAAGACGACATCTTCTTCTATTGGCACGCCTAGAGCCGTTGGTTGCTGACCGATTGTTTAGCTTCCACCCTGGTATAATGTAAGGTCGCATTGTGACTGACTGGCGACTAAACTTAGTCCGAGCTGGAGAGACAGAGAATGGATAAACCCT
>CAYTDR010000707.1:0-4779 GCA_964436185.1 uncultured Candidatus Obscuribacterales bacterium
CTACATACACCGACGGTGCCCGGTGCAGCGCGCAGGGCAGCCAGTGTTGCCAGACAGTAAATCCAGTGTTTAGTACTTTTTCTTCTGCACAAAAAGACTCGTAGGGCACAGGCTCATTTTGATGCCGCAGCAGTGCCTTCACCTGCGTGGAGTCAGTGGCCAAAAACGGTTGGATCTTAATCATCGCTCACCCGAGACCGTGTAGAGAATCCGCATTGCCGAAATCTATTCTGGCAGGTGGTTTTGTCGATTGCTGCAAACTCTCATTTCGACAAATAATGTTGTGAGATGTCGATTTTAATACTACCATGGCTGCCAAGTGATAATTGAACAACTAGTACGATCCATACCCAGCCACCACGCACTATTACCGAGACGACTGCGGATATGAGAAGTGCCGCAGTTCTCTGGTGCAATTCCTATATCTTTTCTTTTTGTAGTGAGATGAAGCTCGGTAGAACTTCCTTAATAAGCAGTCGCAGTATCCAAAGACCAAGATGATCTCTGTAAAAGCTAAAGCGATTTTTACTAACGTTCTCAAACATGGCTCCAGATGAGGATTTCGACAAGAGAAATTGTGACTTTTCATAGAACTGCAAGCAGTCTGTCGAAATTTATGCCATAACGAAATTTATGATGAAAAGTGATAAAGCAAGGCTGTTGGTGAATGGCGATTAGAAGGCCCCTATCGGGATTCTCAGGTCTGCAGCAATTCCTCACAGATCACAATCTGATTGCTTTATTCGAATATACTTGAACACTAAATTACAGGCTAAGACCTGAAGAAACGGGCGAAATGGCGCAGAGAGTGGCATGAGCATGAAAAGGAGCGACAAAGAGAAGAGTTCCGACAAGGCTGCGCAAGATAAAGGCAAGGCTGGAAAGGGCAATGTTTCCAAGACCATTGCTGACAACAGGAAAGCTCGACACGAATACGAAGTCATTGAAAGCATCGAAGCAGGCATTGCTCTAACCGGCACTGAAGTGAAGTCGATGCGTCAAGGCCAGGCTAACCTGAAAGAAAGTTTCGCCAAAATCGAGAACTTGGAAGTTTTCCTTCACAATTGTCACGTGTCGGTGTACGACCATGGCAATCGATTCAACCACGATCCGGTGCGGAAACGCAGATTGCTTCTGCATAAATCGGAAATTCTCAGGTTGAAGTCAAAAGTGCAGGAAAAAGGCCTGACACTTATTCCGCTAAAGCTTTATTTCAAAGGCAATCTGGTTAAACTTTCGCTCGGCTTATGCAAAGGAAAACAGTTGCATGACAAACGAGAGTCGATCAGTCGCCGCGATACAAAGAGACAGCTCGATCGACTTGTCAAAAGTCAACGATGATCGGGATTCTAGGGAGGCTTGTATTTTGCTGAAGGTAATTCGTCACTACATCGCAAGAGTTCAGAAAACTGCCATTGGCGTGCGAAGCCTGATGCGCAGAACGGCGTTGATTCTAATGTCATTCTGCCTCCTTGCCGGATTGACTATGCCTGCTTGTCTGGCAAAAACCTCTCCTATTGCGGTGATTAAAAGCGCATTCAACGGCAGTGCTTATGAGAATCAACACCTCGGTACGTTCGAGGACGATTATCAGGAGTTCAAACGCACTCTGATGGCGGCGAACGTTCAGTTCGACGAGCTCGGAGACGCTGATCTCAGCGCCGGTAAACTTTCCACATACAAGCTGGTCGTGACACCGTTGGTGGTGGACATGTCACCCGAGGCTGTGGCTGCTCTGACTCAATATAAAACTTCCGGCGGTAAGCTGATCATCACCGATGGTGGCGGTCAGCCGGGAAGCGGTGCGCTCTCCGTGTGCGGGCTTGCCGGTGTCCAGGTGCAGCGTCAGATGACTTTGAAAGATCCAGGCAAGTTGGTTTGGACGGACTCTCCCATTCCGATCGCCGACAGCGTCGCCGTCGGTACGATGGTGGCAAGTCTCGGAGCTACGGCGGCGGAAGCCAAGACTCTGGCGAAATGGAGAGACACCAGTGGCACCGACATAGGCATCGCCATCATGCGCAACGCCAATATCGCCTTTCTCGGATGGGCTCCCGGGGTTCAGGGCGACATCATGGTCAACTCCCGCTATCTTTCCATGGTTCTGGATGAACTCTCTCCCGGAATCACTCAAGAAGCGGCAACGCAAATAAGCTTTGCCGAGTATCAAACCATCAAGAGCGAACTGGAGTATCTGACCAAGCGAACCGAAGAGACAATCAAAACAGCTAAGCAAGCCGAATTTGCTGTGGCCTCGGAAGTCATTCAGCAGGATCAAGATAAGGCAGTCAAACTAGTTGAAGAGTTTCATGAAGCCTACAAGTCGAGACGGTTTCTCGAAGCCGATGAGAAGTTGAACAAAGCAAGAGAGTTGTTTGCTCTCGCCTTCGCGCAGGCGATGCCGGTCAGACCGGTCGAGGCGCGTTCTGTCTGGTTGGACCGCGGCACCATAGTTGCGGCGAAATCACCGCAGGGAATGGCTGCGCTGTTCGACAAATTGAAAGCTGCTGGAATCAACGTCGTCTACTTTGAGACCAACAACGCCGGATTCACCATGTATCCCAGCCAGCTCACCGAGCAAAACCCGGAGACGATCGGTTGGGACCCTCTAGGTGCTGGAATCAAGGAAGCTCGCAAGCGCGGTATGGAAATTCATGCCTGGATGTGGATCTTCGCTGTGGGCAATACAAGACACAATCCGATCATCAATAAACCGGAAGACTATCAAGGCCCTGTCCTGAGCAAGTATGACGCCAACTGGGCGATGACCACGGCAACCGGCACTCTGGTGCCGAAGAATCAACACGAATTTTGGCTCGATCCCTCCAATCCGGAGTGCCGTCAATATATTAAGAGCCTTATCTCAGAAGTGATTTCCAAGTACGATGTGGATGGAGTTCAACTCGACTACATTCGTTATCCCTTCAACAACAAGGGGTCTGAGTGCGGTCTTAACTGGCTCAGCAGAACGAAATTCGAGCAGGAGACTGGTTTGTCCCTCGACAAACTCGATGACGAGACAAGGAATATTTTTGTAGTTTGGAAGAGTCATCAAGTTAACCAGTTGGTAAAAGAAGTCTCTGAAATGGTGCGGGCCAGGAATCCGAAGCTTCGCATTTCTGCAGCTGTCTATGCCTTCCCTCGCCGAATGAGGCTCAACGCCATTCAGCAGGAGTGGGAGACATGGGTTGTGAACGGCTGGATCGACACGCTTAATCCGATGACCTATGCCAACACGACTCAGAATTTGTCGTTGATGTCTAGCTTCTGCCGCGAATCGACAGGTGACAAAGCGCTTGTCTATCCTGGTCTTGCGATCCGCAGAGTGGATAACGCCGGTCTAATCGAACAGATGGACACGGCTCGCGAGACAGGCACGCTGGGCACCACATTTTTTGCTGCAGCGCATCTCGATGACAGCAAACTGACCATGCTTAAGGTTGGACCCTATCGCCGGCAGACTCTGCTCACACCGCAGTCGCAACCGATTCGGGCATCTCGATTCTTGATGGACGATTTCGCCGCTATGGTCAATCGTTATCTCCAGGATCCCAGGAAGCACATCCTGTCGGATACGGCGAGCACCAATGATGTTCTCTCGCAAATCGATTCCTTACAGCGAAAGATGCGCGAGCTCACCAACAACACGTCTTCGAACGAGCTTGACCTGGTCATCGATGATGTCGAGCACTTGCATGACACAGTCAAGCAGTGGCTCCGCCTGGAAGCGTTTATTCAACGCGGATTCAGAGCCCAATACATCGTCAACTATCTCAGTCAGGTCGAGGCGATACTCTCGTATGCTTCACATCGGGCGATGATTCATGACCGCGATAAGGCTAGCGGCGTGGCAGGCTCATCATCAAGCGACGTGCAGCATTCAAGCACCGGTCGTGGAGGCAACCTTCGCCTGAACATCCAGGAAGGGACGAATGAGCGAGCTAAGGGCAAATCCTCTCGCAAAGCAATGGCCGAAGATGACTCCATGCGTGATGGTTTCAATTTCAATTAAATAGAACGCACCAGGAATCGCTCAGATTGTCCAACTTAGTTTCTCGCGTGGGAGGTCACTTCCACGAGCGCTTAGATGTGCAATTTTTCACATCGGAGTTGATCCCGGCGAAAAGGCGTTCTTAATGCCTGCTTTTCGACTTCACGAAGCGTCTGTGGTTCTTTGAACGCGGGCGACGCACGAGCGTGGACTTGTGCCACCTGCAAGTGCGCAAATGCGCTCGTACATTTCCTGGAGTGCTAGAGGAGCACGATGATTCGCACTTACAGCAGAACGCCTGTTGGGGAAGATAAAGTGGCTAAAGATCGATTCTATGGGCGAGAGTCGCGTTCGCGAGTGACGTCAAAGCGCGGGCAGGGACGACACGCTTGCGAGTAGGCAAAAGCTGTGAGATGGAGACACCGCAGCTGGTGGTTCGCACTCGAGTTCGCGAGTTTTTGTCAGCCGGATCCTTCGGTTTTAAAGCTTAGAGTTACTTAATCCGCAAGCTTTTTGATGAAATGAACAAACAAAAGAGGCCCTCTAGCAAATGAGGGCCTCAGAAGGAGGATTCAGGGATTCAATTCACTTCCCGGTCAGAGCTTTATTATTGCCCTGAGTTCCAGTCACGTACTACTGGAACTGGATTTGGCTGATAGGTATAGCCTTCCTGAACCGGTTGTGGTTGTGCAACTGGGGGAGCGAACGATGTTTGAACCTGGGGCTCGGTCTGTGGTGCTGGGGGTACATGTTGTACCTGTTGAGCATGCAACTGAGCTTGTTGGGTC
>CAYTDR010000708.1:0-4776 GCA_964436185.1 uncultured Candidatus Obscuribacterales bacterium
GAACGACTCCAATCAATAGAGAGACGAAGAGCCAGTTGTGAGTGGGCATAGTGCCGACGCTCTCGGCAGTCTTTTTCTTCTGTGCGAGGGACCCGGCTATGGCTAACACCGGAATGGCCAGCCAGAATCTGGCTATGAACATGGCGCAACCGAGAGCATAGTTGTAAAAGGGCGTGTTGGCGCTCAGCCCGGCAAAAGCGCTGCCATTGTTGTTACCCGCAGACGAAAATGCATACAGTATTTCGCTGAATCCATGAGGACCCGGATTCAATACGCCGGCTTTTCCCGCATCGATCGAAACAGCAATTGCGGTACCAATGAGAACGACGGCGGGTGGAAATAAAATTACCAGGGATGACATTTTTACCTCGAACGCCTCGATTTTCTTGCCCAGATATTCCGGAGTTCTTCCGACCATCAGTCCGGCTATAAAAACAGTGATGATGGCAAAGACAATCATCCCGTAAAGACCTGAGCCCACTCCACCGTAGACTACCTCTCCCAGTTGCATCAATATCATTGGCACGAGACCGCCCAGCGGGTTCATCGAATCATGCATGGTGTTGACAGATCCGTTGGATGCTGCAGTCGTAGCCGTAGCCCAGAGAGCCGAATTGCCCGTACCAAATCGCAATTCCTTTCCTTCCATGTTGCCTCCGGGTTGCAGCTCGCCTTTTGAGCTGGCGTCGACACCCAGGCTTTCGAATTCAGGATTGATCCAGGTCTCGGAAGAAACGCACAACGTCAGTCCAGCCATGAAGATGACCGTCATCGCCGCCAGGATTGCCCATCCCTGTCGGGTATCGCCTACCATCTTGCCGAACGTGTGGCACAAGGCTACCGGAATGATGAGGATTGCCAGGCACTCGACAAAGTTTGAGAATGGTGTCGGATTTTCGAACGGGTGGCAGGAGTTGGTGTTGAAAAAGCCACCGCCATTAGTGCCAAGCTGCTTGATCGCTATCTGCGAGGCCGCCGGTCCGCGTGCTATTTCGAACGGTATTGATGTCGCCTTGGAATCGGAACTGAGAGCTGGAGTGGCACTGGCCGTGCTGTGCAGTGTCTCGAGCGGAGTGTAAACGGCATATGGATCGAAGGTTTGTATAACACCTTCTGAAGATAACAATAAAGCGACAAGCACCGATAAAGGCAAAAGAACATAAAGAGTGCTCTTTACCAGGTCGGACCAGAAATTGCCAATTCCCCGGCTTTCCTGTCTCGACAACCCGCGCACCAACGCGACGAGAACAGCAATGCCAGTGGCTGCCGATACAAAATTTTGCACTGTCAGCGCTAGCATCTGAGTGGCGTACGAGAGCGTAGTTTCGCCGGAATAGCTCTGCCAGTTTGTATTGCTGACAAAACTTATCGTGGTATTAAATGCACTATCAACACTGGGTGCCGGTAGTCCCTGCGGGTTAAATGGCAGGAAGTTCTGCAGGCGCTGAATAACGTAGACGAAGATCAGTCCCATCCCGCTAAACGTGAGCATGGAGGTTGTATACTCCCGCCAATTCATCTCAATCGCCGGGTTGACTTGTGCCAACTTATAGGTCAAGCGCTCAACAGGAGCAATGACCGGCGACAACAGAACCTTCTCGTTTTGAAACACTCGCGCCATGAACTTGCCCAGCGGGATCGATAGACCCAATAATGCTGCGAGGAATAAGACTATCTGAATTATCGTGCTTTCCATTATGTGAAGATCTCAGGATTGAGCAGAGCGATTAAAAGGTAGATCATCAATAATCCAGCCAGCACTGCAGCTACCATCAAGATCCAATACATATGTTTGTCCCCTGCGAAAAATCGGGCCAACTCGGCAAGAATGCAGTCACTTTACTACCGCTGTAACAGTACATGGTTTAACACGTCATACACTAGTCAATCTTCACCGGAAATTCAAACACATCCATCAGTCTAAGGGTTTAGAGCAATCATCCTTTATGTAAGTACCAGGCGAAGCGCTTAATGCCAATGGCTTCATCATCCAAGATATTTTCAGTCTTCATGATGAAGCTCCAATAACTCTCGACTTTGGGACCACCACTTAGGGTGCCTCACTTTCCGGCTAGAGCGCTCTAGACAGTCTTTTCCTGCTGCTTTGCTCGGACTGAGCGCATAGCTCGGCTCTCGAAAGCACGTATATTTGAGAAGGGAACCGAAGTCGACTGGTGTGGCGCCTGTCTCGCTTTCTTATGCTTCTCATGAGTGGGAAGAATGTCAAACATTACCCAGACCAAGATCAAAAACAGATATATGTCGGAAACTTGCACCGGAGCGACCTCCTGCTGTTCACAACCTGACTTGGAATCACGTTTCAAATGTAGGATATGCGCTGTAATTTCTGCGTCAATACTGACCTTGGTGCCGTAAAGATAGTATCAAGGTTTTCTTCGCGCCGGATTTGTGCATCCTTTTGAAATGCGCCCTGCGTTATCTGTAGTGTCTGCAAAAGTCGAACATCAGAGATGGTGATTAAATCGGCTATGCCGTATGCACATTGGCTTAACGGTGAATCTTTATACTTTCTTGATACGCATTGCGCAGATCTTGATTAAATCCTTATGCGCTGGACCCTTCAATGTTTGTATTCAGTCGTATAAAAATCACAACGATCTGAAATGATGTTTTAACACCCTTCAAAGACAATTTTACCAATCGATGAATCTTGAAACTATGCCGATTGATTCGCAAGTCCAACCCGAGCTGGATGTAAATCCTGAAGCTAAACAAATTCCTTTTTCCACTCGGTTCAGCCGATGGTTTTTCGAAGGATTAAGGCGTAGTCATTCGAGCGCGCCGGCTCATCAGGATTCCTGGTGGAAAGTGATGTGCCTGACAGGTGTCGATTATTTCTCGACCCTCGGCTACCAGCCTGGAATCGCATTTCTGGCAGCAGGAATTCTTTCGCCTGTTGCAACCTTGCTCGTGATAGTCGTTACCTTATTTGGCTTGGTTCCTTTGTATTCCAGAGTGGCGAGAGAGAGTCCACACGGTCAAGGTAGTATCGCTATGCTTGAGCGTCTTCTTCCAGGTTGGCGCGGAAAGTCGCTAATCTTGATCCTCTTGGGATTCGCTGCCACTGATTTTGTTATGACCATAACTTTGTCCGCCGCAGATGCCACCGCTCACATCGTAGAGAATCCGCTTGTGCCGTCCTGGTGTCACGATCGGGTTGGAGTTACGATCGCTATTTTGGCGATACTCGGAGCAATTTTTCTAAAAGGATTCCGAGAAGCGATCGGGTTGGCTGTAATTTTGGTGGTGCTTTACTTGATCGCCAATGCGTGTGTGATTGTTCGATCGGTGATGGAGATCGGCACACATCCTGAGGTCATGAGTAACTGGTACCAAGGCTTGCTTGTGACGCATGGCTCCGTCTGGAAAATGCTCGCAGTGTCTGCGTTTCTTTTTCCGAAGCTAGCTCTGGGCATGTCTGGCTTTGAGACTGGCGTAGCAGTGATGCCGCTTGTTAAAGGTGATGCCAGTGACGATAAGAACTTTCCCGAGGGGCGAATTCGCAACACCGGCAAGCTTCTACTGGTGGCGGCTCTGATAATGGCGGTTCTGCTCATGTCCAGCGCAATCGCGACGACTGTTTTAATTCCTCCGGAGTTGCTCAAGAGTGGCGCGCAAGCCGATGGGCGTGCGATCTCATATCTTGCTCACAGATATCTTGGCGACGGATTTGGAACGTTCTATGACATCAGCACGATTTTGATTTTATGGTTTGCTGGTGCATCTGCGATGGCAGGTTTGCTCAATCTTGTGCCGAAGTATCTCCCTCGGTACGGAATGGCGCCGGATTGGTCTCGAGCTCAACGCCCACTCGTGGTGTTCTTCATCACGGTAGCATTCGTGGTGACTATAATTTTCAAAGCGGATGTCGACTCACAAGCTGGTGCCTATGCCACCGGGGTTCTGGTGTTGTTTACCTCAGCTGCGTTGGGAGTTGTGCTGGCAGCATGGAAGGAGGGGCTGAAACGAAGGATTATCTTCGTTTCTATTCTAGTTGTCTTCGTTTATACAACCATTGTCAATATGATCGAACGTCCTGAAGGTCTGCATATCGCCTCATTCTTCATCGCTACTGTTCTTCTCACGTCCTTGTTCTCACGAGCAATTCGTTCGATAGAGCTGCGAGTAAGAACTGTCAAACTAGATCCGGCGGCGGATCAAATAGTGACGGAAGCGTTATCGGCTACCGGACAGATCTGCCTTTTGGCGCGTCGTCCACGAGGCATGGATTATCTGCAGAAGGAAACGGAAACTCGGATCCTTCATAAGCTAACGGAAGAAGAGGCGACCTTTATTTTCCTTGAGGTTCAGCTCAGTGATCCTTCCGAATTTCAAGAGGACTGTCTGGTTGTTACCGGGCACGAAATTGCTGGTGTTAAGGTCTTGAAGTGCCAGAGTTCTGCAATACCAAATGCGATTGCTGCGGTACTTTTTCATCTGCGAGACCGGAGCGGCTCAATTCCGCATGCCTATTTCGGTTGGACGGAAGGGCATCCTCTTGCTTATGTGCTCAAATATATCTTCCTTGGCGAAGGCGAAATCGCGCCGGTGACGCGCGAAATCTTGCGGAATTCGGAGCATGATCCGACCAGGCGCCCGCGAGTGATCGTTGGCTGAGAAGTAGCACGGTGTTTGCTAGAATCGTTTGTAGGGAAACATGACAAGAATTGCGGTGAGTTATGAATGATCTGACAGCTATTGTATTACTGATTGCCGGTTATCACGCAGAGGATGAAGGTGAAAACCTCACATCGA
>CAYTDR010000709.1:0-4774 GCA_964436185.1 uncultured Candidatus Obscuribacterales bacterium
AAAAGAAGAAGCCATCAAAGAGCTAGAAACAGCTCTGAAGCTCGATCCCAAGAATACGATAGCGCAAGAGATGCTCAGCGGAATTCAGTGAGCGAAACTGACAACCGGGGTTCTGTATTTAAGCGCTTCCGCCAGGTGAACATGTTCGATTTGCTCGGAGTCGGCAAGATCGGCGATCGTTCTGGCTAACCGCAAGGTGCGATCGTAGGCTCGGGCAGACAATCCGGCACGAGTGACAGCACTTGCCAGAAACTCTCGCGTCGAGCTGCTCACTGCACAAACTTTTGCCAGGCGGCTCTGGGTGAGAGAACCGTTGTACTCGAAGGAATGCAGCTCCTCTAAATCACTGACTGAATTGCCGCGACGAGAGGCCGGGTCTCTAATAATATTGCGCTCCATCTGCCTGCGGACCGCCTTATTGACGCGCCGCCGCATAATTTCCGAACCCTCTTCCTTCTGATCGCCGCAGAGTTCGGATTCAGATAAGCGAGAGACAGATACCTGCAAATCGATCCTGTCGAGCAGAGGACCAGAGAGCCGAGACCAGTACCGATCGGCTTGACCGGGCGTGCAGATGCAAATTTTCACCTGGTCGCCGCGATATCCGCACGGGCAGGGATTGCAAGCACCGACAAAGAGAAATGACGCTGGATATGTGAGGCTCTGGTTTGCTCGGCAAATCGTCACGCGTGCCGATTCCAGCGGTTGACGCAGGTTGTCCAGCAAGGCTTTAGAGAACTCGGTCAGCTCATCGAGGAACAGCACTCCCAGATGACTGAGGGAAATTTCTCCTGGTTTTGGTCGTTTCCCGCCGCCGACAATTCCTGCTATCGAGGCACTATGATGCGGTGCGCGGAAGGGACGCTCATGAATGAGTGCCTTTGAAGCGTCGAGCAGACCGGCCACGCTGTAAAGCTTCGTCAGCTCAATCGCCTCCTCGAACGTCAAAGGCGGCATGATGCTTGGCAGTCTCTCGGCAAGCATCGACTTTCCGGCTCCGGGCGGTCCCACCATAAGAAGGTTATGCCTGCCGGCAGCAGCTATTTCCAGGGCACGTTTGGCACTGTGTTGTCCCTTCACCTCACTATAGTCAAGCCTCCCCGGAGGCTGCCGTTGGAGATCGGAAAAATTCGACGGTCCAAACGCCACAGCACCATTCTCGAGATTCTCGACGATCAGCTGTGCTTGACGCAGGTGGCTCACCGGATAGACCTTTAAACCGCTCACCAGGCTGGCTTCCTCTGCATTGGCATCGGGAACGACGATTCCCACTGCCCCTGCACGGCGTGCATGCATGGCAATCGGCAGCACTCCGGAAACCGCTCGCACCGCACCATCCAAACCTAGCTCTCCGATAAACCAGAGTTTCGAAAGATTGTTGACTGGCAGATAGCTCGATGACGCAAGCACAGCTATAGCAATAGGCAAATCGTAGGAAGGGCCTTCCTTCCTGGTATCGGCTGGAGCAAGATTGATCACCCACTTCTTTGCTGGAGGGAGCATAAGAGAGCATGATTTGATGGCTGAACGCACCCTATCCTGCGACTCCTTGACCGAAGTATCAGGCAACCCGACGATACTGAATTGCCCAATTCCACCGCAGCAGTCCACCTCCACATCAATGCGAAAAGCATCAAGACCAGCCACGCCACCGGAATAAACTCGCGCGAACATAAGCTCACCTCCGAAGCAAAAAGACCCGTTGTATTAGTAAACGCAAAGTGAAGCAAGAAAGTTCATTTTTTCCGCAAATTTTATCCAAAAACTTGCGGAAAACTGGCTCCCTGTCTGGTTTTTCTCTCTAGGAACAGGTAGAAATTCCGGGCAATGGCAATCTCATCGGCACCTATCGACCGGTGTGGCGCATGTTTTCGACAGCTCCGGTATGGCGCAGTTTGCGAGAATTCATTGTCAAAAGACCCTATGTCCAGCAAATTCCGCTTCGCCGAACAAAGCGCCGGACAGGCTCGTTCGATAGTTTCAAGAAATTATATGATTCAGACTCTTTTTTCGCGCAGTAGTCGACTGTAGGTATATTTCCGCGAAACGATCGTCGAATACTGGAATACAACAACGAACTTGAGGGAAAGAATGTGTAGTAGGTGGACTTTGTATTTTCTCTCTCAGAGGACCTGAAGAATAAATGGTTGATCAGCAGACAAGTGAAGAACCTCCATTTGTGGTGCTACTTAAAAGCAGCAATGTCTTGGACAAAGAGTCTCTTGCCACTGTTCTCAAAGACGCTCGCCGACTGAATCTCAGCATCGAGGACGCAATCAATCTCTCCGGTCAACTCCCCCAAGACGTGCTCAGCACCCTGAAGGAAGCCAACCAGATGGTCATCTCGAAGCAGGTGCGACTGGAGACCGCCGTTCGGGCCTTGCGCCTGGTGGTACACGAAGAGATCAGCCTTGCAGAAGCAATGAAGCAGTTGAATGAGGTTCACACCCGAACTACTACGGTCTACTCTCTCTCCAACCAGCTCACTGGTTTGATGCTGGACGCCGGCATCGTCACCCAAGCACAGCTCGCTCGCGCAGTCGTGACCGCGGAGAAGACCGGAATGCTTACCGGTCGAGTGCTTCTGCTCAATCAAGTGGTCAGCGTTCAACTCTTATTCTCCTGTATTCGAGGCTGCCTGAGCGTGCAAGAGGGTACGCAATCTCGAGCCGAGGTGGTGGATGCTTTGAAGCGGGTTCGCGTCAAGTCCATGTCGGTTGAGCAGGCGCTTTTCGAGCTGGGCACATACAAACAGCCATCGACGTACGCATTGCAGCTAGGCGATCTGCTGACGATGGCGGGCGTCGTTGTAGTAAGCGACCTGCTTGAATGCTGGGAGCTAGTCATTGTCAAACATAAGCGCTTCAATCAGATTGCGCTCGAGCAGGGTCTTATCACCAACGAAAAACTGGAGCAAGCGACTTACTTGCAAAGTCTGGTAGCAAGCAAAAATATGGAACCCTATCAGGCAGCCAGAGTGCTACGGAACGCGGCCAAGCTAGGAGTCTCCGTCTATGACGCAGTCGGAAAAGAGCGCGTCAAGCCCGCGGACAACGGAGGCACCAGGGTTGGTGACCTTCTAGTGGCCGCCGAGATTGCATCTCAAACAGCAATCGACAACGCGATCAGCACCGCATCATCAAACATCAAGATCGGCAAGCTCCTCCTCAAGGCCAATGTAGTTGGCGAGGAGACTCTCTTCAAAGCACTGCGATTGCAGTCCTTGTTCCGCTACGGCTACATATCGCGACTCGATGCCGTTAGAGCCCTACGCCAAAGTCATGAGAAAAATCAATCCATCGAGGAGACGTTCAATTCCATGTCTCTCTTCATGCCGTCAAGCATGCAATGGCAATGGGTGTGAGCTGAATTCGACTTAGCCGAAGAACTGCGCATGCAAAGCTTTGACGGCCTTGAGCGCATCATCTGCGGATACCACGCAACTGAGATTGATATCTGATGCTCCGCCGGAGATCATCAATATATTGATGTCTTGAAGACAGGCAAACACCTCACCGGCAATACCGGTTTGCTCGCGAAAATGCTTGCCGACAACCGTGACAATGGAGACACCCTCCACAACTCGGATTTCGCACATTTCAGAGAGCGCCTCGACAATGGAGTCGAGATTCTCGGTATTGTCTATGGTGACAGAAACAGAGACTTCAGACGTGCAAATGAGATCGATGGCAGTACGATAGCGATCGAAAATCGAAAATACCTTGGCAAGAAAACCATGCGCCATGAGCATGTTCAAGGATGAGATAAATAGAGCGGTTATATTGGATTTCGTTGCTATTGCGCAAATACTCGATTCATCGCCGCCGCCTTCTTTGGTAATCACAGTACCGTTAAACTTAGGATTAGTCGTGTTCAAAATCCGAACTGGAATCGAACTTTCCACTGCCGGTTTGATCGTCCTGGGATGGAGCACTTTGGCACCAAAGTAAGCAAGCTCGGAGGCTTCCTGGAATGACACAGACGGAATCACCGAAGCCTGGGGCACCACTCGCGGGTCAGCCGTCATCATTCCATCTACATCAGTCCATATCTGAATTTCATCCACGTCACAGGACACACCGATGATCGCCGCGCTGAAGTCAGAACCGCCACGTCCGAGAGTGGTATTGATACCGCTGCTGGTTGCACCGATAAAACCTTGAGTAACGACCGTCTTGCCTGCAGCTATCTCGGGAAGGATTGCACCTCTCGATTTGACTGCCGTAGTTTCCCAAAGAGGATTGGCTCGTCCAAAAGAATTGTCGGTAATGACAAATGTTCGTGCATCCAGCCACCGACTCTTTACCCCCCTCGACTCCAGCAGTTTAGCCAGGATCAAAGAGGAGAGCAGTTCACCAAAACTAGAGATAGTATCGAGGGATCGCTTGGTCAGCTCGCCCAGGTAGCTGACACCACGGTAGAGGATGTCCAGTTTGCGAAAGTGCTCTTCCAGTTTTCCGACCAGCTCATCCACCACCTGACTCTCGGTGAAAAGCGCGCTGATGGTGTCCTTATGCTTCAGGCGCAACTTGGAGATAATCTCCAGAGCAGCATCCAGATTATGCTCTTTCGCCCGTTCTGCCCCTTCGATGAGAAGGTTGGTAACTCCCGACATTGCCGACAGTACCACAACGGGTGGGCCATCAGACTGGATCGTATCTTCCACGATCTCAGCAACACTGATGAAACGGTCAGCTGCGCCCACTGACGTACCGCCGAATTTCATGACTAGCATGACCAGGCTCCAGTAATCGGTTGCCAGCTAACAGTAATC
>CAYTDR010000710.1:0-4772 GCA_964436185.1 uncultured Candidatus Obscuribacterales bacterium
TGCTCCAGTGGAACCACCATTGGTCTTGTCTGCATGCGTGGCCTTTGCTCGGTCACGCCTGTTTCAGCAATCATTGGTGCAATAGCCGTGGTCGTCGTCGCTTGTTAAAACGGATCTCGGACCTGCTCAATGCGAAGTGAAAGGGAATATCCTCGAGGCAGGCGGCTGACTCGAGGATATAGAGGGAGGTAAGCCACTTAACAGCAGCGAAAAAATTCGGGCTAAAGACCGAGCAGTTTTGCTTTCGCTGCTTTGAACTCATCTTCATCCAGAACTCCTGCCGAGCGGAGTTGAGCGAGACGTTCCAGTTCACGACTGACATCTGCTCTGGATGTGCCGGCGGAGGAATGCGAGGGAGAAAATTTCTCGAGAATGGCACCGCCGACTTTCTTTCCTACCTTAGTGCCAATAAGTCCGCCCACCAGGGCACCAGTAAAGGTGCCCACTATCGGTATGGGCAGAAGAACTGTGCCGACCTGTGCGCCGGCAAGAACTCCTGCACCGGCGCCAGCCATTTTTGCGGTCCTGTCATTCTCTTGTCGTTCGGCGGCGGCGTTGTTTTGCAAGTCTGTCATCGTTGGAGTTCCTCTAAAGTTCGTGATGCCTTTATTCAAACATCCGACCGAACCAACAAGTCGAGCAACCGAACAGTTAAGGAAGCGTCCCATCAAAGTCGGTTCTGTCTGAACTAACTCTAATGTCGCTAGAGAGTCCCTTAGCCCCGTTCCGTGGAACTCGCTCCAGTCACCATCCTCCGCATCCGGAACCATCCGGTAGATCGGGGCGACGCCATCCTGGGGAACGCAAGGCAAATCTCTTTGTACCGACTACAATGTAAGCCCGCAGCAAGCTGCTGTTGTCAGCATATTGCTGGGAGCTGACAGGCTTTTTTCCACCAGAGTAAACAAGATGACACCAGAGAGTGCGCCCATCGTTGATGTCGACCCCGAGGAGAAGACGTTCGCCGGGCATCCCCGTGGGCTGGTCAACCTTTTCCTCACAGAGATGTGGGAGCGCTTCAGTTACTACGGAATGCGCGCCATCTTGGTGTTATATATGGTGGCGACCGCCGAAGAGGGCGGCATGGGAATGTCCAACGAGCAGGCGGGGACAATCTATGGTATGTACACGATGTCGGTGTACCTTAGCGCGCTTCCCGGCGGATGGATCGGCGACAAATTCCTCGGTGCTCGCCTGGCCGTTTTAATCGGTGGCATCATCATAGCCGCTGGGCACTTCACCATCGCGTTTCCATCTGTCACGACTCTATATATCGGAATGGGGATGATTGTGCTGGGAACTGGTTTGCTCAAGCCCAACATGAGTTCGATGGTCGGAATGCTGTACAAGACGGGTGATACCAGACGTGATGCCGGCTTCTCGATCTTCTACATGGGCGTCAACATCGGCGCCATGCTGGCGCCGCTTGTTTGTGGATACCTTGCTCAGGGCAAAGAGTTCAAAGCCTGGCTCACTACTATGGGTATTTCTCCTCATGTCAGTTGGCACTGGGGCTTTGGCGCTGCCGGCGTCGGCATGGTCATGGGTTTGATTTTCTACGTTCTTCAAGCAAAGATGCTCGGCGATGCCGGATTGAAGCGCTCGAGCAAGCCTGTCGAAGTCGCGGGAACAGAAGGTTCGGAGACCGTGCAAGAAACCGCTTCAGCTTCCTTACTTACCAAACAAGAGTGGAATCGCATAGGCGCTATTGCGGTGCTGTTCGTGTTCAATATTCTCTTCTGGGCAATTTATGAACAGGGAGGCACGAGCCTTAACCTTTTCGCGGACAAATGCACTGACACAACCTTGTTTGGATGGGAGTTTCCTTCCAGTTGGTTGCAAACGTTCCAGGCTGTTTTCGTGATTATTTTCGCGCCACTATTCTCGGTGCTTTGGATCAAAATGGGAGACAAACAGCCACCAGCGCCGATGAAGTTCGCAATCGGCATTCTTCTCCTGGGATTAGGCATTCTGCTTATGGTTCCTGCCAGTATTCTGGCGGCTCAAGGGAAAGTGAGCCCGATGTGGCTGATAGTCGTCTACTTGCTTGAAGTGCTGGGAGAGCTTTGTTTGAGCCCCGTCGGGCTCAGTACTGTAACCAAGCTCGCTCCGGCAAGATTTGTCGCTCTTACGATGGGCGCCTGGTATACGAGCATCGCTTGCGGCAATCTGTTGGCTGGAAAGTTGAGCGGGTTCTTTGACGAAAAGAGCACCAGCAGCATGACCACCTTGTTTGGCTCCATGGGTGGAGCGGCTTTCGTTGCCGCCATACTGATGGTGATTATGGTGCCGACGGTGAAAAAACTGATGGGCAACGTCAGATAGCGAGTGGTCGTACGCGCCACCAATTTTGATTTTTCGAACAAAAAACCTCGAGTTTGACCCGAGGCTCTCTGTTAGGCTACTCCATTTAAATTTTTGACTTGCTCAACTCCGGTCGAACTTGGTCATACATCTATAAAACACTTTCAACGTTGCTTTTACGTTACAATCGTCAATCGACCAAAATAAAATTCGAGCGAACCGTTCATTCGTAATTGCATTCCGGGAGTTTTTGCATCGGCTTCAGCCGCGTTTCATGTATAAGACACTAAACCTTGAAGATGGCATCAGGATGGCAGAAATGCTCCAAACTTCGACTGAGCACGAACCGGAAGGCTGTTCTGAACGTTGGGAATGGGAAAGTGCGTGGTATGTAGGCTTTGGACCGTTTGAGGGAGTTTAAGTGGCCAAGATACTTGTGATTGAGGACGATCCAATCCTGGCAGACGTGCTTCAGGAATACCTCGAGAGTTTCGGGTATCAGGTAGAGGTTGCCAACGACGGGTTGGAAGGTTTTGAGTTGCTGAAGTACGGCGGCTTCGATTTGTCGCTCATCGATTGGCACCTGCCGTCGTTGGAGGGTCCTCAAATCTGCCAGAAGCTCAGAATCGCCGGCTGCAAAATTCCTATCCTCATGCTGACAGAACGTTCAGCGACAAAAGACAAGGCATCCGGACTGGATGCGGGCGCAGACGACTATCTTGCCAAGCCGTTCGAAGTAGACGAACTGTCTGCCAGGGTGCGGGCGCTGTTGAGGCGTTCTACGGCTCTGTTCGACAAAGAGAAAGATTCAGGCAGGGTGAAGCTGAACTATGCTGACGCTACGGTGACGATTGACGGACGTTCCGTGGAGCTCTTGAAAAAGGAGTTTCAACTTCTCGAGTTTATGCTGCGTCACCCGAACACTTATTTTACGACCGAAGATTTAATCAAACATGTCTGGGACTCGAATGCCGACGTTGGCGATGTAGCTGTCAAGACTTGTATCAGCAGGCTGCGGAAGAAGATTGACCTTCCTGGCGAGCCATCTTTGATAGAAACAGCCAAGGGGTGGGGATATAAGATTTCCGAAAGCTGTTTGAAGTAGGATCTCGTCAAGAGCGACAGATGAAATCGATCGTGCTATTACCCTTCGAGGGTACTTATGCGATCTAACTTTCTTCTACATATATCTTGCTCAGTTTCAGCCTTGCTATGGTTTGCCTTAGTGGAACCGGTCTTGGCTGCCTCAGATTCCACAGATGACGACGAGCTGACTCTAACCATCCCAAAGGGCCTTCGGTCTTCTCGTGGGCAAACGCCCGTGCTTGACGCGGCCATGCGCTCTCGCGACAGAGGAGCGGGACGCTACAGGCGGGATGTTCGCCGATTCGTGGAAGAAGAGCCGGCTACAGAAGACGAGACTGATCCGGATGGCAGTATCTTTGGCGCTGTCTTTTCGCCTTTCAGCGTTATTTCGCCATTAAAGGGAACGGAAAAGAAGCTCGAACAACTGAGTACGCCACTTGAGCGTCTGCGCGGACCGATCAATGACTTGCAGCGACGGGTACGGGGATTGCAGGAGCCGCTCAAGTCGCTGGAAGGTCCGTTGACTGACCTGCAGGAGCCGCTCGCCGGAATCAGGGAGCCGATTGCAGGTTTGCAGCAACCGATCACGGACTTAAAACAGCCGGTGGCAGACCTGAAACAACCGATCTCAGATTTGCAGAAACCAATTTCAGATTTAAGACAGCCGATGAGCGAGCTGAGAGCACCATTAGAACGTATGACGGCGCCACTCGGGTCGTTAGCCAGGCCGCTGGCTGGACTGCAGCTTTCTACCACTGAATTGAAGAATCCACTCTCGGCCATAAGTGGCAACGTAGCACAGCTTGAGAAGCCCCTTTCGACGATGAGCAGCGAGTTGACAAAACTGAAAGGACCGTTAGCCAGCATGCAAGCTCCGCTCGGCAACTTGAATAGTTCCGTCAATCAACTCGGTTCGAACGTCGATACCTTGCAAATGC
The DNA here is from genome assembly GCA_964436185.1 of uncultured Candidatus Obscuribacterales bacterium. Classification (GTDB taxonomy): domain Bacteria; phylum Cyanobacteriota; class Vampirovibrionia; order Obscuribacterales; family Obscuribacteraceae; genus CAYTDR01. The sequence continues at coordinate 4,329 of CAYTDR010000710.1, forward strand.
AGGTGAAAAGCTTGTACGAAAGGGTTGGTCGCTTACAGGAATCCATTGAATCGATAAGTCGCAATGTCAGTCTATCGATCCTGGTTACCGGATTCTTGTTAGGTGTTGCCATCTGGACACACAGACGAGTACCATCCGCGGTGCAGCCTACTAAGACTATCGTCGAGAGCGAAGAGGGATTCAACAACATCGATGCATCCCCTACTCGACCGGCCGAAACCATAATAGCCGCAAAAGCACCAGTTAGAACCGTAATTACGACCGAACCGATCTCTTCCGATGAGAAGCAAAACGAAAGTCATTCCCAACGGCGAGAGCAGTCCGAATCGCACTCGCGCAAGTAAATTCTGAAGGCCCGTGAGCTCGTGGACTAGCCTGATGTTAAGAAACTCCACCGGCTTCCAGCGGCAGTCGTACGCTCCATTGCTTCTTCGACAAAAAGAG
>CAYTDR010000711.1:0-4764 GCA_964436185.1 uncultured Candidatus Obscuribacterales bacterium
GAGTGACGACGAGCAAGAGAGGTACTCTCGTCAATGCCGGGTTTGGTGCGGCGCAGAATATGACATTTAGATCATAGGATTTAATTAAATCCTATGTCGTAAACGTCATATTCTGACCTAACCTCGTCTGAAATCGGAGAACATGACTATGCCAGGCTGCTTCTAGCCTTTTTCCGAGTCCCGATATTGCATCGCCCGTGGTGCGCCGGGCTCCCTTGGCTGAAGAGTTAACTGGAGCAGCTCGATATCTCTACATTTACGCGCGCTAATGTTCATTTCTCAAAACGCGCATTATTCGGTTCGTGTTCTTCCCCTTTTGAGCTCGCACGGGGTTCGAAACAATCTACCCCAAAAATGGTTTCCTTATGTCTGCAAACCATCGTCCATTAGAAACATAGGAGATCTGAGCACTAATCATTTTTGGGAAAAGTAGATGTTATTGAGTAGGTTTGGTTTCAGTGTGAAAAACAGTAGTGTTTTCGTATCACTTTGTTCAAACACACTTCAGGCTCATTAAGAAACAGCGCAATCCATCAACCCTCCAATCCCACCCCAACACCCTCCCACTCATATGGGCGGAGAGCTAACCTCGACAACGAAAGGACTTGCTTTTGACGTTCGAAAAACTCGCCTATGGCATTCTCGTCTGGCGCTATAGCGACGCTCCGGACAGCCTCAAGCCACTGATTTCACAGGTCCTCGGCAACAGTTTGATCGGCGAACCCGAGAGGGACCCGGATTGGCTAGTCTACGTCCCGGATGCCCTGAACGATCCATGGATTTCCTGGACGGAGGGCCGAAACTTCTATGACCTCTTCGGTCTAGTGCTCGGCAAGCATCATCCGCGCGCCTCCCTGGACTTGCTGACTGACAGGACAATCGTCGTCTTCTGGTACGAGGATGCCTGTCAACTCTGGAAGGACATCTGCTGCCAAGGAGGTGACGAAGACTGGATCGCGTTTGTCCCTGGCGAAATGACCGGCGATCGCATCGACTGGATGGCGTCGGGCACCAACTTCGGCTGGAGCAGTGTTGACGAGTACGAGCTGCCGAACGGCAACGGTGCGGTTCTGCGAGTCGGCAGTCACGCCTGACCGCAACTATTGTTTCTCTGACCAACCCCAACGGGGTTCTACACCACGGGCTGCAAATCCGCTGGTGCTAGGTTCCAATCTCCACAAGAGGATGTTACATGGCTTTCATGCTCGTCAACCGCGAGGGCTACAAGGGTCCGTACCCCTGCTACGAGGGCGAGTTCTGCGGTAATTACAACCCCGAGCACTCCGCGGGCCTGGCTGTTCTGGAAAGGATGCTCGGAGGAGCGAGCTTTGTGCGCGAGCGCTACAAGCTCCTGCCGTCCAAGGGATTGAAAGCCGACTGGTGGGATGGACAGGTGCTCATGGAAGGCGACGACGGGAGCATCGACCTCAACTTCTACCGGCTTGGTCGTCCGCGGGCCTGCGAAGCTGGCACCAGCGCGGAGATGGCGGCGCAGGGTTTTAGTGGGCTCTACCTTCGGCGCGACGTGAAGCCTTTCCCCGACGATTACGAACCGGTGGATGGTCCGCTGGAGTACGTTCCGACGCCCGACTCACTGCGCGAGCCGCCGGAGCTGTCCACCCAGTCGGCTGAACGGTCTCGCCAGTCGGCGCTCGCTGCTCTGCTGTTCATGATCGCTGCGCTGCTGGCAATCATCGCAGCCCTGCTCGCCTTCTTGGGGTGACCTGACCAGCCGGTTCAAAGCGCCGGGCTGGGAACTCAACTCAGCTTTTGACCTGTCATCACGCCGCTGCCGGCACAACTGCCGGACGCATGACAGCGGCCACGCAAGTGTGCGCCTGACGCCAGGCGCATGTATCTCACCTGTTCCTGCCACCGCGCTCTACCGGCGGTGGCGATTCTCAGTTGGGCTGACTCAGCAATGGGCACAGCCGAGGGATTTCTCACATGGCTATCGCGAAAGTGTTGGATGAGATGGGCGCAGAGGTCGTGAGCAAGAACCTCCCGCGCGGGTACGTCAACCTCGAGCTGGACACCGGAGAGCGGGCTCTGCTGCCCGTCGGTCAGCTCCGCGGCAATTCCGATGGGGAGCGGCGTCAGCGCCTCGCCCGCCTGCAGGAGGAGTCGCAGATCAGGGTCATCGTCATCGAGGACAAGTCCGGCGACACGCCGTTCTTCATCGTCAGCGAGTGCATCGAACGGCACCGTCCGCAAGTCGAGGCCGCTCCCACCTCCTCCGACACGGACCTCGCTGTCCGCTTCCCGCGTGGTCGGATGCTGCGGGGAAAGCCCCGGCGCAACGGCAACGGCTTCAACATCGCCGTGGAAGGCATGACGGTGTTCTTGCCGCTCAGCCACCTCGGCACCACCAACCCCGCGTCGCTCAAGGCGAACACCGACACCAAAGTGTTCGTCCACGGCGTGGTGGATGGTCGTGTGATCGTCGGCAAGAACGCGCCCGAAGCGGCGGTCTGACGTCGAATAGGTGAGGGTGCAGGGTGGACAGAAGAGATTCCTGGCAACACCGGGGATGTCTCTGTCCGACCTGTCCTCGCCGGCTAGTGGAGCCGCCTGCCGGCTCCCTGCCTTTAAGCACCCGTAGTATTAAACGATATAGTAAAAAATCACCACCCAGCGCTGTGGACAAGAATGTGACTCACCTGCATTCCCGTGGCGAGAATCGCGTCAGGCAGCTATTCCGCTTGCAGAGTCCTCTAAGAGACGGATGCACCCGCCTGCGATTGCTTTATTCAGCCTTTTCCAGCGCTTTTGCAGCATCCTCCTCAAAGTTGAGAGCGCGGGTGAGGAAAGCGAGTTTGTCTGTCCATTCTTCGATCAGTTTCGATGTCGGCTTACCGGCTCCGTGTCCCGCTTTCGTTTCGATGCGAATGAGGACGGGTTTCTCGCCTTTGTGTTTTTCTTGCAGACTAGCGGCGAACTTGAAGCTGTGCAGGGGCACGACCCGATCATCGTGGTCTCCGGTAATGATCAACGTCGCTGGATATGACGTGTCGCTCTTGATGTTGTGCAATGGAGAGTAGGCATGCAGAGTCTTGAAGTCCGTTTCGTTGTCGGCGCATCCATAATCTGAAGTCCAACCCCAGCCAATAGTGAACTTGTGGAAGCGCAACATGTCGAGTACGCCAACTGTTGGACATGCAGCGGCGAACAGATCGGGGCGCTGAGTCATGCAAGCACCGACAAGAAGCCCGCCGTTACTGCCTCCAGCTATGGCAAGGCGAGAACGATTGGTGTATTTGTTTTCTATCAACCACTCGCCACACGCGATGAAATCATCGAAGACGTTTTGTTTTTTGTCCTTCATCCCCTGCTGATGCCAATCTTCGCCATATTCTCCACCGCCCCTCAAGCAAGCTTGCGCATAGATTCCACCCATCTCCATCCACTCAACCATTGTGATTGAGAACGCGGGTACGAGAGAGATGTTGAAACCGCCGTACCCGTAGAGGTAAGTCGGCGTATCTCCTTTCAGCTCCAATCCCTTCTTGCTGACGATGAACAGAGGCACCTTCGTGCCATCCTTGCTCGATACGAACACTTGTTTGATCTCGAATTTCTCAGGATCGAACGCTACCTTCGGTTTGAATATCAGCTCACTCTTACCGTCTGCTACGGTGTATTTAAAGCTCGTGCTCGGGCTGTTGAAGCTGGTGTAAGTATAATAAGTATCTTTGTCTGTTTTCTTTCCGTTAAATCCTGAAGCTGTTCCAATCCCCGGCAATTCGACATGGCGCAGAAACGCACCGGATGTGGTGTGTTCTGCGACCGAAGTGAACGCGTCTTTGAGATAACGCAAGAAGAAGTGGTCTCCAACTAGCGATACATCTTCGAGGGTATCCTTGCTCTCCGGGATCACCTCGGAAATTGACGGTTCATGCGCCTTTGACTTGTCCAGATCGACAGCAATCAGACGACCGCGAGAGGCATTTAAATCGGTTCGGAACCATAGCCGCGGTACTTCGTTACCGACAAAGTGATATTTCGCATCAGCCTTGTCGAGCAGTTCCATTACTTCAGAACCCTCGGTGTCCAGCTTCTTGACGAAGATTCTATTTTTCGGCTCGGTGCCTTTCCAGACGTGGATGATTAGATACTTTCCGTCTTCAGTTACGGTGCCATCAAAGCCCCATTCTTTCTCGTCTTTTCGCTCATAGATTAGCTTGTCGCTTGTCTGCTCTGTTCCCACTTTGTGGTAGTACAGTTTTTGAAAATAATTACGACCGTCGAACTTCTCATCAGCCTTAGGTTCATCGTAACGTCCGTAATAGAAGCCGTCGTTGTCTTTCGTCCAGGAGGCACTGGAGAACTTCGACCATTTCAACTTGTCGTTCAGATCTTTGCCGGTTTCGATGTCTCTTATCCGCCATTCCTGCCAGTCTGAGCCGCTTTCGGAGATGCTGTAGGCCAAGAGTTTGGCATCGTCGGAGACTTCTACCCCTGATAGCGCCACGGTGCCGTCAGTGGAAAGCTTGTTGGGGTCGAGGAGTTCGCGAGGTGTGGCGTTTTCTTTGTCGTCCTTGACGAAGAGAACATCCTGATTTTGAAGTCCGGTATTCTTGAAGTAAAAGACTCGTCCGCCAACTTGGAAGGGCGTGGAGAACTTTTCGTAGTTCCACAACTTTTCCAGCCGTTTGAGAATTTACCCAATCAATTTGATGTAATCGAGTTAATATCTGGTCAAGCGATTTTTGTTTTCTATCCACGACAGAGTATATTTATTATCCGATTCTTCCAGCCAACGAT
>CAYTDR010000712.1:0-4759 GCA_964436185.1 uncultured Candidatus Obscuribacterales bacterium
AAGCCAGTCTCAAGCTTGTCGAGCCGGACTATTTCATTACGGAACGAAGCCGAGTTAAGCTGGCGGAATTTTTGGCAGAGGAGAAAGAGGCTCGCAAACACGGTCGGCAAGCATCGGGACTTACAACCGGCGCTTCTGAAAGTTCCAAACGTGCTTCCAAGTCGGTCGACCAGAAGTATGGAACAGTAGGCGCAGTGGCAGTCGACGAACAGGGCACGGTAGCTGCTGCTACCTCCACGGGCGGTGTCACTGGTAAAATGCCGGGTCGTGTTGGTGACTCTCCAATCTTTGGTGCTGGAACCATTGCAGACAACTCCTCTTGTGCAGTTTCAGCAACCGGCTACGGTGAGTACTTCATGCGTGGTGTCGTGGCAGGAGAAGTAAGCGCGTTGATACGCCATGGCAAGCAATCGCTCGAACAAGCGGTAGCAAGGGTGTTCAGTGACACGCTTGCTCCTCTGGGTGGAGAAGGTGGTCTGATCAGCCTTTGCCCTAACGGTGACTTTGTCATGCAATTCAACACTGCAGGAATGTTCCGCGGTGTGATAACAGCGGACGGTGGCACCAGCGTCGCCATCTTCTAGCTCTGAGCAGTAGTGTGGATTTGAAGCTCTGTGAGCAACGGAGCGCGGCGTTTCCTGCGACCTCTGATTGCAGTTCTAGAAGTTCAAGGAAAGCAAGTAGTGAATCATTATCCGAGCCAGATCTGGGGTAGCGCCCTTCCGTCCGATGTCTTGACGGAAGTGGCTGAAGTCGTGAAGAGCGAGATGAATGCAGATGGGAGTTTGAGCTGTGGTAAGTGTGGAACTTTGACCGCGCCAGACGCCCCGCCTGGCTTGAAACCTTCCTGCAACTTCTGCTGGGTCGCTCTCGAACCCGTTCGTCCAGTTCGCTGCTGATTTGAATTGCGTTGCTAGGTTCTAACGGGATTGCGAAAGGCCTCTCGTCGGCTAAAGGGAGGCTGTCCACGTGAGAAAAGTATGCGCGGTTGGCTGAGCGCAGAAATCTGATTCTCGCCAACCGCGGCGTTCCACTCGCCACTATTAGTGGTGACAAAGAAAGGTGAAGAAGAAATGAAGACCCTCCTGCTGGGTGTAGCGTTTCTGTGTGGTTCGTTGGTGATCGGCTATGCCGTCCTCAACTCCACGCAAACCAGTGTCAATCGTGTGGTGAGCCAGGAAATGGATGGCCGCCATCACGTCACCAAGGTGATGGAGAACGGCAAGCTGGTGCGCAAGGACTTTTACGGCGATTACGGCGGCGTCGAGGTTACGTACTTCGATGGCAACGGCAAGCCCGTGCTGAGTCAGACGTGGTTCCGTCACGTCAAGCACGATCCGCAGAAGAAGGAAGAGTTCGTTTTCGAGTACAGCTTGATGCGCGTGAGCGAATACTACCCAAACACCGACGTGAAGAAGAACAGCTTCACGATGAGCGGCGGCAAACTCTGGGACATCACGGAGTTCGATGCGAAGGGTAACGTCACTGCTTCGCGCCGATACTACGGCCCCGACGGAACTCTCAGCGAAGTCGATCTCTATGATGCCACTGGTAACATCGTCAAGTCCGAAAAGCACACGGCTTCCGAAGGACTACGCGCGACGGTCGATCCCAAGTTGCTCATCAAGCCGGACAATCTGAGGCAGTCCGAGTAAGTCGTACCGTCGGTAGGGCGAATGAACACGTTTGAATAGGAAGGAGGGCGACGCAGCATTGTGTGCGTCGCCCTCCTTCGCCTGGAGGGTTTTCATTCGCGGCGCGAAACTGTTAACCCATAGGGATTTTGGATTCTCCCGTGCTCATACTGTAAGATATAGGACATCATTGAATGGTGTCGCATACGGTGCGTATTTCGGCGGATACCCTTTCAGTTCCAGACCCGCAGGACCACAACGACCCGGAGGGAATCGTCATCCACCCGAACAACTCCTTGGACTGACGGCGCTTTGAATAGATGTTCGTAGAAGAAATTTTGCTTGTTTCCGTCCAGCAAGTTGAGGCTGATATGATGGCTGGGCATCGCTTGGATAGCTGGTTTAGCCAATTAATTTGAGCGGAATTAGCATCGGGCAAAGCTCGTCGGATGCTTCGCGAGCTAGTTCTCTTTCGAAACATTACGGCACGCTGTTTTTCGACATAAACCGTTCAGACTCTTAGCGCGAGCTGTGTTGAACATTAACGCGCATTAACAAACGGGGAGATCCACCAATCAGAAAGTAGGTCAGATTTGGTGGAAAAGCTGCTGAACCCTCATCCTGTGCAACAACGCCACTATTTCTGGGGGGACTTTCTATATTTTGCAGTTCCAACAAAGAATCCCTAGTGTGGACTCACATACCGATTTTCGCTTTTGAGATCTGACCCGAACCTTTTCCGATACCACCCAACTATTTTGAGCCGTTTAGCTCCACTTTTGTGGCGCAACGCTCAACGCTTCGGCGTCTGGGGTACTCGGTTAGGTTCATCAGTTCTCGCAAGTCGCGGCTTGGCTTCGCGATTCGCAAAGCGGAACATCCTACTTTGGGGAGAGATGATTGATGAGCTGGAGCAACACGAAGCCTTACCTGTACGCGGGCAATTGCCGGAACGAACTGCGCGATGCGCTCAGGGACTACGGCTTCCAGGACACCGAACTCGACACCACCCGCCCGGCCAAGGTCGATGCCGTCATGACCCTCGGCAGCATGGTCGCCGTGGTGTACTACTCGGACGCCGACAACTACACCATCCTCGTCCTCACCGTGGCGACCGCGAAGTATCCGACCCGCAAGGTTCAGGCCGCGCTCGACCACTTGCTGGACGGCGTGATCGCGGAGATCAGCACCTTGGTGTCGTCTCCCGCCAACAGCGAAGCGCCCGACGACCTGGCCCAATCGGGGTGCCCGTTCACCCGCATCGGGGAAGACGCCATCATCCGGGCCGCCCAGACCAGCCGCAAGCTGCCGACGCAGTAACCAGGACTGCGGCGTCATCGCTCGCAACGAAGGTCATTTAAGCGACCGGCCAGCTTCTCTCGATCAACGACATTCCATTCGCTCACAATGTCAGTTTGAAAGGGAACCATGCTGCGAATTGATTCCGGCTGTGCTGGGACACTTTTCGATCAGACTGCTCGGCGGGCAATCGAGACGGCCACCCGTCGTTCTCGTCAAGTGTTCTTCTACTGGACCTGCTCAGACCTGATCGTCGCGGAGCCCGGTTCAACCCTGGAAGGGCTGAGACAACAATGGAGCGAGCGACAAGCAGCCCAGCAAGCCTTGTCGCAACGGTTCCTGCTGGAGCGAAAGACGGGCGAGACTTCCGTGGACTTCATCGCCCGCGGACTGGAGCTCGCCGTGGACCAGGAGGCGGAGGTCATCATCACGGACATGTTGGGAGACGCCCCCGCTCGGCTTTGCCTGCATCCCTGGACGCCCGCGAATGTCGCTCTCCTGGAATGGCAAGCACGCCAGGCCGGTTAGTCTCCCCCTGACATAACAATTGACCCCGCTTGCAGGGGCGTCGGCAACGCCGCCGCCGCCCTTGTTTGCGGGTTCTGATTTCTACCATGAAAATTTCAAACCTGCCATACGAGTAGATATAGTAAAAATTTTTATGGTACCATTGTCGGTGCACGAATATTGGTTTGCAGCTTCGCAAGCCGTTTGGTCAGATCGCTGGTGATTGATGAGCATAACTTTGCCCGTCACCGGATTGTACGCAGAGTGATTAGTCCAGCGCGACTGGGAGAGACCACAAACTAAGCCTTTGTGCATCGATCTACATGATTTCTACCGAATTACCGACGCACTATAGAGTTCAAGGCAAGCTCGTAGGCTACTTTCCGAGATGAAGAGTCACTCCGATGCAAAGATGTGTCAGCCGCGCGATTCCGGATCTATCGAACATTCTCTCAGGTATTGAGCCGGCAAAGAGTAGGTTTCTTTGACTATGTCGGCTTTCGGCGGTGCTATGCCCCGACCTTCGTCGCTTGTCATCCGGATTGTTGCATGCCAAGACAGATTACTAAGATTCAGATGCTTCTTTATTTCTTTTTGCGGCGGTCGAACCTAGTTAAGGCTCTCATCTTCACCCATACAACCACGAAAGGTTCATGCCGACTCTGGTGAAGGGAGCGCTCTGGGTATCTGAAAACAAGCGCACATGCCCTTATTGGTGCATATGCGGAAAGGAGTTCTGTCATGGCAGGAACTCTTCTGATCTTCGTGGCGGGCATGCTGACTGGGCTTTTGGCAGAGTATCTGTTGCATCTCGCTTTCCACAAGCTCTACTTCGGCACGCATAAAGAGCATCACAGAGACTTCTTCGTTCTGGAGCCCAAGGCTGTTGCTCGCAAATCGCATCCGCTTCTTGAGTATGGGCTTTACGCTGTCATTGTCTTTCTCCTTCTGGCGCCAATGGTCTTCCTGATCGGTTGGGTGAATTACCTCATCTTCTACGCTGGGCTCTTTACGCATCTGATGCTCGTTTACCAGGCTGTGCACTATCTGTTCCACGCTGACACGGAGTTGCCGGCGTTCATTCGCAATAACAAGTGGTATCGCTGGTGGCGTCTTTGTCACATCGAGCATCACTGGCATTCTCCCAAGAGAAACTTCAGCGTCACCTGCCCGCTGCTCGACATGGTGTTCGGCACGTTCGTTCCTCCTGGCACTTCATATCGTCCTACTCCTGTGCCAAACGCGAACAAGCTGAAGCGTCCACGCAAGCGTTCTGAAAACGAGTAAAGAGCAAACCGAACTATCGTATCGAAGTAACC
>CAYTDR010000713.1:0-4750 GCA_964436185.1 uncultured Candidatus Obscuribacterales bacterium
GACGAGCACCCACTTGCGACTCTTGTCTGCTGCTTTCAAAGTTTCATCGTATTTGTCATGCCAGGTGATGCCACCTTCATTGGCAGCAATCAACACCTTGTCCTTGCCGGCTGACGCGTCCGGCGCGGCTTGGACCGCTAGCTGACACTGCAGATTCGCGAATAGTGAAAGTCCGCAAGCCAAAAGTAGCGAACGTCGAAATGCTTTGCTTTTTACGTTTCTCTTGTTCATATAATTCCTACTCCACCACGCTCCCTGAGATTATAACCGATCGGTTAGATTTAGTTCAGCTCACAGCTTAGACGACAGTCGGTGGGATTTGCTCCCTGGATCGGAGGAAATCCACTATTTATCGGGCTGATCGACCTTGTAAAACGCTACTCTTTGACCACCTTGGTGTGAGAGATGGCATCATGCATGGAGAGGTTTCGTTGCTCTCCCCAAAGCGGTAGAAATCCAAATCCAAGAGTCAGGGAGCAAAGCATTTTGGAAAAATGCCGAAGAGAGGATGTACCAAAATCAATCGCTTCACCTCGAGAATCAACTACGGAAAGTCCAACGACCTGTTTGCCGAGAGTGCCACGATAGTCTGAACACTCGAAAAGCACATGGTAAAGCCAATTAGCTGCCATACAACAAATGAGTAAAAGGTTCGCCACTCCAATGGAACTCACATCCCATGCCTGGACAACATTCAAATAAACAAGCGACAACGGGATCAATATCACAGTTATTCCATCTGCAATGAAAATCGGCACGCTTTGCAGCAGTTGCATCCAATGCTCGACATTGGAATCGAGCGCACCGGTTGTCATACCCAGAAGCCAGGCAATGTACATCAGCGCACAATCAATGCAACCGACAATCAAACAATCAATCACTCCAGCTAATGCGCGCCGGGCGATCTGAGTTTGTTTCGAAATCGGCAAAGCTTCTTCGGTCAATATCCAAACGTCTCCTAGCAATATCCTAAGAATACATTGAATTCCTGCGGTTATCACGTATGAAAACGGGTTGGTAGGTACAGATTGGTCACGTGTTTAGAGTAGATATGAGATAACCTAATCTATCAACCCCCAGATGCTGTTCGATCCTCAAGGAAGTGAAAATGTCTTTAGAAAACGCCTGTGCACAGGATGCGAGCACAGACCTCGAAAGTACACCTTGTACCAACCTTGTTGATTGCGCCGGTCCCAATCTTACTAATTCCGATACCACCAGCAATACCACCACTAGACTCGATGTCACTCGCGATGGATTTCCCAGTCTCAGACTCTCGAGCTCTGATCCGATGCGGGATGGAACCTATTCGACTCAGTACCTGCCAGATGGTCAGCCGAGAAACTACTATGCGAGTGCCCAGGATGGTCAGAGTGGCCCCTACGGACAGCGTCCCGGTCCCAGACCTCGTCCGAACCGTCCGGATAACCCGCCTCAACCGCGTCCGGACAATCCTCCACAACCACGTCCGGATAATCCGACGCCCAACCCGAATCCGTTCACCCCTCTCCCTCGACCGACAGACAATCGTCCTGCAGACGGTCGCCCCCAGGGAGACAGACCCGTCAGTCCTACGCCGGCACCAGGTAACAACTTCACGCCGCAACAGATCTCCGATATCTTGCGCATGCGAGATCGAGCTCTCGACCTAAATCGGACCCAGCCCCAAACACGGCCAGGCGAAACGACACCGGACATCAGGCCGAACAGACCGAATGGACCTAACGGACCGACAGACCGTGTGGAAAGAACCAGTTTCGCAACCAATGAAGTCGATCAAGCTATAGAGGCCGCCAAACGATCAGGGCGACCGCTTGTCGTCAAAGTCGGTTTTCCTGGCTGTCCTGGTTGCGACCGAATGACAAGCGGTTCGTGGCCACAGGTGCAGCAGGATCTGCAACGAAACGCCATATTCCTGGACGTCAACGTCAACGCCGATGCCAGCGCCGGCCAGAGATTCCCTGCCACCAGCTATCCCACAGTTCTCGTGTACAACGTAGCAGACGGTACTCTCAACGAGAACAACATCGTCTCCAGGGGTAGCTTCATGAATGCCAACCGTTTGAGGACATTCCTGTCGGACGCTTATCAACGACATCGCAGATAGAGCCATCCGCGCGAACTGAAGCTATGATTCGCCGTTTTGACGCACCACGATCCGCTGCTGCACGAGCCTTACTTGAGTTAATACTACGCCACTAGCAGTGATGGCACATGCCGAGATTTTCGTTTCGTGCCGCCAGGCTCAGTAGGCTTAGTTGTGCTTTGGTCTACGTTGAGCTATGCTCTACGTTGCGTTTGATGTTATTTAATCTGCGGCTTATGTCCTTTTTTGTCCCGGCATTCGTAAGCTGCCGTTTGAAAGGGACGCAGACAAAGGTGTCGATGCAAGAAGTCAGCTTCAAAAGGGTTGCTTGACCACCTTTCAAAGGTGTCAGTTCCCAGGCCCCGTGAAAGCTTCTGAATTGATTCGAATCGATTAGAGCATAATCGATTCGCTTATCAAGACTTTCAACTTCTTTGTATCGGCAAGATGCTTTGCCGATAATGGGCAATGTAATGAAGTTTTCGTACAGAACAACTTCATTGCCAGTGCTTGATTCTACCCGCCGTCTGTCAGGTTCTTCATAGCGAGATTTCTTGATCGCTTTAAAAACATGGCAAGGCGGAGCTTCGATTACAATACTACCGGTAATACCGCCGGTGTCAGCAGATCGAAACTCTTGCGCAATACTTTGCTGAGCACAAGTGCTTGCAGCCACTGCATATAGTACTAAGATTTTTTCCAGTCGATGACGTGACATGATGTATCAAACTTCCGTGCCAAAACGGTGAAACTATGCGGTTTTTAAAAAGGTTGCCCCCACATATATTGTGCCCACATCGCTTGAAACCTATACACTGTCCCGAATATTACATAATTCTTGACAATGGATCAGTCCAGATGGCAAAGTAGATATAAATGGCCAGGGTTCCGATTTGGCGAGTCTCGGTTCCCTGAAATCTAGTCGCTCTAGCTCCGCTACGTTTCGGGGGAAAAATCGAAATGGTGAGGAACCTTGTGCTTCTTCTCGGAATCTCCGAGGAGGCTAGCAGTGCAGAGGTAAAAAAGAGTTATGCCCTGTTACTCCAGCGCCTCGAAAACCTGAGAACACCTCAAGCGTCTTCTCAGACGACCGCCTTACAGACCGTTCGAGAACGCCTCAGCGAAAGTTACGAGCAATGGAAGGCAGCGGAAACAAAGAACTTCAGGAGATGTATCCAGGAAGGCTGTAACCACAGGTCCACAGCCCGTCTGGGACAGGTTCTCGTGGCGTCAGGGAAAATTAGTTTGGCATGTCTTATGAGCATTTTGGACATACAAAGCCAGAGTTCATCAAACTCTCGCCGCCTGGGTGAATTGCTGATCGAACATGGATACTTGTCCGAACAGGAATTAATTCACTTTCTGAAAGAACAGAAAGTGATCTCCCTGCCACCAGAACATCCGCTGCGCTGGGGACAGAGGCTAGTCGAGCTCGGACTGGTATCAGAAGATCAGTTGCAAATCGCGCTCATCGATCACAGCCAAACAGGCTGCTCATTGAGACAAGCTTTCATAGACCGTGGCTGGCTGAATGCACGAACTTTAGATCAGATCTTTTGAAGCCTAAGCCATAGAAATCGAAACCGAAACCATCTCTCCGAACATTCCAGGAATGGTAGTTACTCTCATGTTCACGGCCGGACCGAACAAGTCAGTGGTGAATTTTTTGTCCTGCGGACGATCCTTTACGCTAGGATCGAGCTGAGCCATAGCCTTCAAACAGACGACTATCATCTCTTTCAGCTCGGAAGGAAGCATGGTTTCGCCCTGCAGATCACCGCCCGACAAGAATCGGAGAGCAACTCCCTCGTCAACCGGCTCAAAATGGACATCTGTGCATTCAATGCTGACTGCCTGGGTGAGAATTTGAACAGCCAGTTGATACGTCGATTGATCCAGTTCAACTTCAGGCGCAGCAGCTTGGTCAAGATTTTGCTCCTGCTGTGGAGCAAGTTGCGATACGGACTCCGTCGACATCTGGGTTTCCGAAGCGGGCGATTGAGCTAGATCCGAGTCTTGCTTTTCGATTGTTGCGGAGTCTGTTGGCTGCATTGGCATCGATTCCACCTCGGAAGTGGCTGCGGGGATAGTGGTTTCATTATCGCCATAACGAGTCGCTGGCTCGGTTTCACGAACCACTGGCTCTAATTCCGGCTCTGATGCTACGACATTCTCGAATAAACCTGAATTGGGAGATTCGCTTAATTCAATTGTCTCATATCGATTTTGGACAACCGGGACAACTGATTGCTCTGACGCCGCAACTGCTGGAGTTGTAAGAACTTTCGGTGATTGTACCGGCGAATGTTCTACGTCAGCAAACGAACTTGAAGGCGAAGTTTCCGGCTCAAACGCTGCAAATGGCGAATCTTGATGCACTGGCTCTAGCTCCGGTGCTTGCTCCACATCAGGGAAAAGAGTCGTTGGTTGAACCGGCTCCGGCTCTGGCTCGACTTCTGCAAATAGTGATGCCTGCTGAACGGGTTCCGGTTCCGGTTCCGGCTCCGGCTCCGGCTCGACCTCTGCAAACATTGTCTGAACGGGTTCCGGTTCCGGCTCAATCTCCGCAAACAAAGGCGACTGCTGAACAAACTCTGGTTCCGGCTCAACCTCGGCAAACAACGCCGACTGGTCAACGGGCTCCGCTTCCGCCTCGACCTCGGC
>CAYTDR010000714.1:0-4732 GCA_964436185.1 uncultured Candidatus Obscuribacterales bacterium
CTTAATCACTCCGGAGAACGGGTCGCTGGCACCCTTGATGATTTTCTGGGCTACGGCGAAGAGTTCCTGCTCCATTTCCTGAAGCTTCTGTATTAATTGATCGTTGAGGTCTTTTTGGCAGTCACAAGTCATCGATACAACACCCTCGCTGACGGTTTTCCTTGTTCGCTACCTCTCCACGGTGATGGTAGGAAATATTACGAAGATCACTACTTAACTTATTACCGAACTTTAATCAGCTTGGCAACCAGGTCTAGTATTTATTTATTCCCGAACTCTTGGCAATCCTTTCGCTCTAATTCAGTTTTTTCAATCGACTGTGAACCCCTGCATTTTCGGACCTGGAATAGAGGTCTCGTCGGTTAACAGGTAGAATTCAAACCGTAAAGTGCTCTTGCTCAGAACCTTAGCAGGAATTGCGAGGCTTCATGCAACCTGGATGTAGCGTCGTTCCTGAGCATGGTTAAACCCACTTCTTCCATAAATCTGGCAAACTAGAGATTGAGTCCCCAATCGAAGGCGCATGAATGGCTGCTGTAGACATCATAATACCCTCCCGATATGCCTCGACCCGCTTTCCCGGGAAGCCCCTGGCTTTGATCGACGGTCAGTCGATGATCCAGCGGGTTTACGAGCAAGCCAAGAAGTCAAAAACCGCCAGACGTGTAATTGTAGCCACGGACGACCAGCGTATCGCCGAGGCAGTCCGGTCCTTTGGCGGCGAATTCATGATGACGAGCGATCAGCACTGCACAGGAACAGACCGCTTGGCAGAGGTTGTCTCGCGTCTCCCGGACTCGGAGATTATCGTAAACGTCCAGGGGGATGAGCCTCTAATCGCACCGGAATCGATCGACGAGGCAGTCAAACCACTATTAGTGGACAAAACAGTGGAAATGTCGACCATTGCATATCCGGTCAAGGATCGACAAGAGTACGAAAACCCCCAACTGGTCAAAGTGGTCGTCGATTTACAAGGATTTGCCCTTTACTTCTCCCGCCTGCCGATTCCCTGTGTTCGAGATGGGCAGGATGATGCTGCAGGCGACGGGTTGATTCGTCTAGGACATGCAGGCTTGTATGTGTACAGAAAGGAATGCCTGGCGAAACTGGCTTCGCTGGAACCTACACCATTGGAGCTGGCGGAGAAGCTTGAACAGTTGCGGGCGCTGGAAAATGGCATCCGCATCAAAGTGGTTGTAAGAGAGCACCGGTCGCCTGGCGTAGATGTGCCAGCGGACCTGGATAGAGTATTGGCACTTTTACAAAGCACCTCCGTCGTCAGTACAAGTGGTGCGGGAGTACCAGTAAATGTATTAAGGTGAGAATTAGTCGCCAGCCACAAGAGACGCATTGCCAGCGAAGTCGAACCCATACAGAGGAAAGAAGGACGAGGATGATGGACCAAAAGAGACTGTTCTGTATCTCGGTAAGTTTAGCGGCGCTGATATCCTCTCTTACGACTAGTAGTGCGCTAGCGACGCATCAAGACTCGCGGAACCCCAGATACGCACCGGCTGTCGGTTTTGATAAGGTTAAGCCGGCCAGCACCATGTCCCCGACCAACGTTCCTGATTTTGCCTCGCCTAATTCATCGACACCAAGCCAGACTCCGATATCCCAACCTTCTACCGGCACGGCACTCAAAGCAGACCTCGCGTCGACCACAATTCCCGTGTCAACAAGAATGAAACTGCTCCTCGAATGTGCCGTCGATGCCAAAACGAGCAAACCTGGAGACATCTTCGAGGCTCATGTGAAGGACGATATGTACGTCGGCATGACCCTGCTATTGCCACGCGGCAGCCTGGTTCGCGGCAGAGTAGCATCAGTCGTTAAACCCCGACTACTCAGCAGGGCAGCTAAAGTCGGGCTCAAACTCGAACAGATTGTCACTCCATCGGGCGAAGTGATCCCCCTCGACGCCTCTATCGAATTCAAAAAAGGACTATCTAATAAACGCGGTCAGCTCGATCCAGGCACCAATTTCGGTACCAAGGTCGAAGGGAACGTGAAAAGTGTGGCTGGTATCAACAAGGACGGTTCAACCAACGGCGCCCTCGTCGCGGCGAACATCGCCACTCTCGGCGCTCCGGTTGTTGCCACTGCCATTGGTAGCTCCGCTATCGCCCTTTTCTCTCAAGGTGACAACGTAACGCTTGGACCTGGCTCCGAAATCGAGGTTCTTCTTACCGACGATCTCGGACTTCAGATCGACTAAGATTTCTGAGTAAATGCGGCTCCGAGCGATGCTGAAGGCACGACCTCTAATGTTTCGAACTGTAGTCCAGAAGTGTCGCAGCGACTTGCTGTAGCCACTATCTAGTCCGATAAGGCAATTTTGGAATGACGCTCTACGCCGGTCGAGGTTCCGACTGGGGATTTCCTTGGCTAACGGACACCCTCAAGTTCGCCATCGACCGTTTCTTCCTTCTCTGTTGTCACCTCTTTCGTGCTCGCTCCCTCGTCTATCTTGTGAGCACTCCAGGAACCACGGGCGACACCAGAATTAGGGTCGGAAATCGACCACTTACCGGTCATTGTCTTCATGTCAGAGCTAACCGTGCCTGAATAGCTCACTGGCGCAAGGAAACTGTGCCGATAATACTTGGTGAATTTAATTGAGGAAGATTCATATGAGCCATACACATACGCCTCACCTAGCTCGCAGTCATCCAGGATACTACCTGCGATTTGACCTGCATTGTCGGTCAACACTGCCTCGAAACGGCTTCCTTCGCGATAATCTCCGTAGGAATAATGACCCTGCCATCGACCGGTCAGCGAATTATTGGATCCTTGATCTCCGGCCATTTTTGCTCCTATTCCTTAAATATGAGAACAAACTAGTCCGATTATTTTTCCAGCCTACATTCTTTTCAATTAATTCGCAGGAGCCGCATAGTATATTTGGTTGCAATGAGCACCAACGAATAGCGAAACAATTGTCATGAGAAAAACAGCTAAATCAGTCCTTCTCAAAAGTACCTTATCGGTTTTAGCACTTACGGCTTGGAATTCCAACAATGCCGCCTGGTGCGAAGATAACGTAAATTGGGACCTCGAACTCGCACCGTTCGTAGGGCAGATCAGAGAGCCCGGAAAGACCAAAGTGGATGCCGATATAGATATGAAGCTTCCCAACATCATGCCCGGTCAGGAAGGGACCTCATCCGTCTCTCCGCGCAACGGCAAGACTTCGAAGAGCGCCGATTTCTTCGCCGCCAAACGCGCAATGTCACGCGACATCTCGCTTGACATCGACAAGGATAAGGCACCCAAGGATGAAGACAATCTGGAAGAGGAAGAGACCGCAGAGGACAAACTCAAGGTCGACCTTGATACCCTCGAATCGGATGACCCCCAGTACTTTCTCAAACAAGCTATTTTCCATATCAAAGCCAAGCAGTACAGACCTGCGCTTCTCGAGCTGAACAAATGTATTTCGCTTGACAGTCGAAATTATTACGCGAGATATCTCGGCGCATTGGTATACCAGTTGCAAGGACGAGATGAAGAAGCCATCAGCCGCTATCGCCACTACCTGGAAATCAGACCTGATGATATACAGGCCAACATCAATCTAGGCAGTTTATTGCGCAAGACAGGCGAGTATGCGGAGTCTGAGGAGTGTTTCAAACACGCCATACACATCAACTTTTATTCCCTCGAGGCTCACTACAATCTGAGCAATTTACTGCTTGAGATCGGGCGAATCGAAGAGTCACTCAAAGAGCTGAAGATCTGCAACAAGTTCGATCCCCACAATGCCTGGGTTCACAATAACCTGGGTGTAATTTATCAGCGATCGAACTATCGTGAAGAAGCCGAAGAGGAATTCAAACGAGCTCTCGCCCTCGATCCTGCTAACAGAACGTTCGAGAAGAACCTGGAGAAAATTCGTGGACGCTCAGCCAGCGGCTCAATGACTGCTGGAAAGTCCGGCGGCAACAACGACTTCCTCTAAATCACCGGATCGCTTGAGTACCGCAGCGCAGGCACGGACTGAAGTGTCCGAACCATTTGCCATGGTTGGGCAACAGCAAGAAGCATTTCAGCCAATCTAGAAGTATGCGCCCGACTAGCTAACAACGACTCTACGCGCAATAATGGCTGTATCCCCGTGTGGATGGAGTTGTTTTGGCTAAGATTCTGGTCGTCGAAGACAATACTACAGCTCGGGAAACTCTTGTCGAACTGCTCGAACTCGAGGATTATCTGGTCGAGTCAGCCGTAAGTGCCGAAGACGCGCTGGAGCTTTTTACCATCAGTGATTTTGACCTGGCCATCCTGGACTGGCAATTGCCACGCATGAGTGGCTTGGAGCTTTGCTCGCGCATTCGCAAAGCCGGCAACAGATGCGGAATAATTTTTCTCACCGGAAGGGACACAACGGTCGACAAAATTGCCGGACTCGACTCAGGAGCGGACGACTACGTGGCTAAGCCGTTCGAGGCGAACGAACTGTTGGCGCGAGTGCGCTCGGCTTTGCGTAGAGGGAGATCCAATCGTTCCGACGAGATTGAGTTGGGTGACATAGTCGTGGATATCCGCGCTCATACCGTGATTAAAGCCGGCCAGCCAGTCGATTTAACAGCTCGCGAGATCAGGCTCCTGGAGTTTCTGCTAAGAAACAGGGGTAGTCTTTTTACGCTTGATTCTCTGGTACGTCAGCTCTGGATGTCGGATGAGGTTGTAGGACATGATGCCGTTCGCCAGTGCGTGAAGCGAA
>CAYTDR010000715.1:0-4731 GCA_964436185.1 uncultured Candidatus Obscuribacterales bacterium
GTCACATCAGCGACTTTGTCCTCTTCGACAACTTAGAATCAACCATCGACTTCTACTATCTGGATGAAGGAATCAAGGTAAGGGGAATCTGGTACCCTTGCCTGAAGATGGTCTGGGTCGACGGACCGACGCTCGATCGATACATTGACGAGCACCATAATGATCAGAAGAAGATGTCGAACCTCTTGCGAGAGTTCCACAAGCTGGTAGGTGAGCTCGAGGGCGCTGGAATTGGTCACTGTGACCTCCAACACGGCAACATCATAGTTTCCGACGAAGGCTTGAGGTTGGTCGACTACGACGCACTGTTCGTACCGGCTCTCGCCGGACGAGAGAGCCTGGAGTTCGGACATCCAAACTATCAGCATCCAGAGCGACAATCCGAGCACTACGATCAGGACGTGGACAACTTCTCTTGTTGGCTGATACATACTTCATTGCTGTGCCTGGCAATTGATCCGTCCCTCTACAAAACGCTTGCCGGGGGAGACGAAAGCATCATATTCAAGCGCACGGATCTTCAGAATCCCGAAGGGTCCGTAGTGTTTCAAACTCTCCTCAATCATGATTCCGACCACATCAGGGATGCGGTTTTGCTGATGATGAGAATGCTGTGGGCGTCACCAACTGCAATACCATACCTGGGCGCCCCCCTGAAATGGCTTGAATCTCTTCCCTCACAGCGTCCGGAACCTACGAAGAGAAACAAGGACGATAGCTGCATTATTAGCAATGACACCACTTTCGATACCAAAGGAGCCTTAGGTACGTTGAGCGAGTCACCTGCTCACAGTGCAATGACTGACGTACTAGGCTCGCTCGAATCACATCAGAAAAAGCGACGTCAACAACCCGATCGTATCCGCAAGTCCCTGGTCTCAGCTTTTGACAGAGGACGCAGAGCACGAGACAAGGTGCTGAAAGTAGCTGACCGAGTGCAACAGGGAACAGTACCCTACAACTGGTTCCACAAACATTACAAGCGGGCGGAAGATCTTTATTGTGATGGCGAGTACCATGCAGCCATCCAGGTTCTTCAGAAGATCTTCAAGTCTATATACACCAACGAATTCTGGATCAAAAACAGAGCGTACCATAGGTATCAGGTTCCCATGATGCTCGGGTACTGCCATGTATTGGATGGCAGTACGGCATTGGCAGGCAACTATTTCCTCACCGCCCTCAATGCAGCGCAGGACGAGTGCCCTCATCGGTCGGGAGCAGCACAATCCACACTTCTCTTGGCCTTGTCTAAGTACGAAGAGGGTGACCGGATAGCAGCCTGGAGAACGCTCCACACATACGGATCTTTTCTGACTGGAATCGCCGCCCTAATTAGATCTATGGACAATGATCCACTTGTATTTCGACCTTCCACATTCAAAATGCTCAAGGAGTTCGCCGAGCAGATTAATGCATCAGAAGCGAAGAAAACGGTCTCCACGCAGGAAGTTCTAGCGGCAGCCACAGAAATTTTTGTTAGATTGCTGGACTCGAAATCAAATTTTGTCGACGCCGCAATCGTAGATGAGTATATGGATGTTCTCCGATACCTCTATCGAACCGAACGTCTCGACAAAGCAAAGGCAGGTTTCCTGCATCTAGCCAAACGCTGCTACGGTATGGGTTTGATGAGCCAGGCTCGGGTTTCACTTTTTTGCGGTGCGTTCATTTCGCACCGGCTTAGAAAGGATAATAAAGAATACCTCAAGTTGCTGGCTGAACTAGGCAAAGTAAATGCCGACGAACTCCTTGGTATTGCCACTGCATCCGATGCTTTCTTTCCTGCCAACGAGATTGTCGGACTCCTCATCGCCATAGCAAACACATTCAAAACTCAGGGAGCAGGGAATGAGCAGGTCGACGCCTTGCGAGTCGCCTGCCGATTTTCGATGAACAGCCAAACGGGGTCTGACCTTATTGTTACCTACCTCGAAAGCGAGACTAGATCTGCAGTCTTGTCTTGCCTGGAGGCAACCTTTGTCTCTGAATCTCGCTGTGCCACACACCAGGAATCGACTCCATTCCTTGTTGCCGTTGTAGAATCGAAATGCTCGAAAGTGGCATCGTGCGTGTTCGATATTCTTGAGCAACGAAAAGACTTAAACTCGATGGCCGTTCTTCTGCACTTCCTCGCCCGTAGTGGCGATCCGAAAATGCTTGTGGATACGCTCGCAGGCAAGAGTGGTGACGCGAATCGCTATCAGTATTTCATGCAAGCTCTGGCTCTCACTACCTATGCCTGTTACATCCATATGGATACATGGAAAGAAGCCGCGAACGTAAAACCTGTTGATATGGATGTCCTCGTCAATCTGTCGATGGCCTGCCGCGAAATCGGGCTCAGCGAGCAAAGCGATGTCATTCTAATGCAGATCGCTTCCGACAAGTACCAGCACTTTCTTTGCAAGTGGGCCATAGACCTCGTAGGAGCGGGCGACTACAACCGACTGTATAAGCTTATTCAACTACTCGCTGACAAACAACATGACCAGGCGCTGAAATCGATTGTTATTGCCCTCGTGAATACAGATAGAACAGCTGCAGCAGACGGAATAGCAAAAGTCATCAACAATCAAGCCCAGAGGTCTCTTTTTGCCCTGGCTGCTGGACTCAATGACGCGAAAGATCTAAAAGCGTTCACCCTGGTTAGCACAGAGTTGGTGCGAACGGCTAAAACTCAAGTTCTAATTGCGTTGATAGATAACCTATCCAGAGGTAAGAGCGATAGCATTCTAGCCAGTGTGGCGGCACTGTCGAGAACTTTGATACGAAACGGACGCGCATCCGACCTCGCTCATGTTCTCTCTCATTGCCACCGTACCTGCGGTCTGACTTTCCTATCGCTAATCGCTGACGATCTTTTCAAGTCCACTTCATCAATTGATGTGTTTATCGAAATGATCAAAGAAGAAGATTGGCAGACTCTCGAAGAGATCGTTAATCAGATTTTGTTTGGAATGCCACTGAACAGATTAAACCAGCTATTCAACATTCTCAGCGCTCCAACTGTCGATCCAAAGGCACTATATATAGTACTGAGGATGGTCATCTCAAAATGCAATAGAGAGCTTGAAACGTTGGTCGAGCTGGTTAAGAAGGAGGCGACACCTAGTCAGCAAGCATGCGCTGGCGGACTTCCATCGATAATTCTTGTGGAGAACACTAGCGACTCAATAATGGAATCGATGGACATCAATCCATCCATGGAACGAGGTCTTTTAGCCTTGTTATCTCTAGTCTATCTCAGACACAACCTCAGGCGGCCGAAGCATAGTCATTTGCAGCTCGATGATACCAATGAGGTCGTCGATGGAATGTCACTCCTCAGCGCATTAGAACTGAGCTTGAGTGACAGATACTCTCAATGCCGGACCTGGTCAGGATGCCGATTGGCGCGCCAGAACAACTTATCAGCTCTCAAGGCACTCGTTTTGGAAATTTGCCTCTACGAGATGAGCGAATGTCTCGCTGATTTGGGTTGTCGACTTGCTGATGACGGACACCACGAGATATTGAGAGTACTTACGGATTCCATGGTTGAGAACAAAGAACTATCAAAGGCGCTCTATTTGGCATTCCGTCTCGCGAAAGTCGGTCAAACTTTCGCAGCGCGGGTGGTTACCACCGAGATACTGAAAAAAGCAAATAACCAACATGCGCTAACCTTCGTGGTACAGGAGAGTGCGATAATAGACGTGAAGCTGACGGACATGATAATACGGCAAGTCGCTAACAACAATACAGGTATGAGTTTGAAGGCTGCCGCTGAAACCTTCGCAAGAGAGGGAAATGACAAGGCACTATATTTGGTGCTGAACCAACTTGCCTCAACGGACACGGATTTTCCAGAGTTTGTGGCAAGACTTTGCGATAGCGTGCGAGAAGATCGAATACAGTCAATGATTGGTTGGCTGATTACCACCGGCATGAGCAGTGTCGTCCGAGTCAGAGTCAACAAACTTCGAAAAGAAGGCAAAGCCGAGGCCGCGAACATGTGGGCAGCTTTTCTTCCTCACTGATTGACTATTCGAGATGTGGACTAATATGCGTGGAACGGCCAAGGGCTTCATGCTCGAAGAAGATTGGGCAAAAGTCTTCCTTCCAAGAGTGGCAGGTGGCACTTCCAGATGCTAGGAAGAAGTTCGGACGAATATCTCTCATATTGATTCGGACCGGCTGATGGCGGTGGCAGCTCCAAAATGCCAGGAAGAAGATTGGGCAAAAATCTCCCATCCTGATTTAGACCGGCTGGTGGCAAGCGGCGCCTCCGGATGCGAGGAAGAAGTTTGGGCAAAAATCTCCCATCTTGCCTAAATCTGGCCGTGCAGCTGCCGACGATGTATGGGCGCTCTCTGACTTGATTTCAAGCCTTTCTGGACGAGAGGGTAGTCAAGGAGTTTAGAGCAATTGATTCCCTGGCATAAATTACTCGTAGGCGATAACGCACCCTTTGAACCCCCACTGCGAGCCATTGAAGGCGGCAAGCGATGGAGGGACAAGGTTCGCCTGCGCAGGTGCTCTGCACCAGACGCGAGTTTTCCCACACTGAAGAATGCTAATTGCAGTGTAGATGAGAGAGACCAGCCGAAAGACTGGTCTCTCTCATCTTTAAGGTTCTGACAGCCGCCGCTATTTACCGCGCGTGCTCTTGTAGGCCTGCACCAGAGCCTGTTTCACATGGATTGCGGAGACAGGTCTCTTGTTCGGCTGTTTTTCCAGACAGTGGAA
>CAYTDR010000716.1:0-4728 GCA_964436185.1 uncultured Candidatus Obscuribacterales bacterium
CCACTTGGCGACACCCCAATATTGCGTCTGAAAAGTGTATTGAGGTGCCGCCTAAATGTCAACGTTGGACAATCGGATAGTCAAGTCAAGTGTGCATGCAAGGTATGCTATAAATCCGAGAAAATGACCAAGGATCGAGCTTTCAAGACGGAGGGAAGCCGAATAAGTTATGTTGTTTAAAAACAGGCGCGATGCAGGCAGTAAGTTGGCCAGCAAGCTTCAACACTATAAGAATAAAAACGACGTTATTGTTCTCGCTCTTCCTAGAGGTGGCGTGCCGGTTGCGTTCGAAATAGCAATGGCGTTACACGTGCCCCTGGACGTGTTCATTATTCGCAAGTTGGGTGTACCGGGACAAGAAGAGCTAGCAATGGGCGCAATCGCTAGCGGCGGCGTCGTGGTCATCAATCAGGCAATCGTTGAGTACCTTGGAATCAGCAATCCTGCTATCCAGAGCACCCTCTTGAGAGAGGCTGCCGAGTTGGCACGACGAGAGGACTCATATCGTCGAGGGCGTTCTTCGCTGGAATTGGAAGGCAAGCAGATAATTCTTGTGGATGATGGACTGGCGACTGGTGCTTCGATGAAAGCTGCTGTTAAAGCGGTGCGAAAAGCGAACCCGATGAAAGTGGTGGTAGCGGTACCAGTAGCGGCACCAGAAATTGCCGCTGAAATGGAAGACCTGGTGGACGAAATCGATTGCTTTGCAACACCTGATAGTTTCGTCTCAGTTGGCAGTTGGTATCAGGACTTCACGCAAACGACTGATGAGGAGGTTCGATTCCTTCTTGATCAGGCTGCGAAGCTTTGGAGCGCTGCCTGAACCTTCGCATCGATGCGGAGCCGAGCGTCTTTGGTTGCTTGATTTGTTCACGAGTTTACAGAACGAGTGTTGTTGACGGATCGTCCTGCAGTTTACAACTGTGTGCACTCGGCTCCAGCAGAATCGCAGACTGTTTTCTTGAATGGATATTACGAGCGCAGATTGTTCGAACCGATTTGTGTAGTGGGAGGCAGGCTGGACGTACGCGCTCCGTGTGTCGCGATAGTTTTAGATTGCCGTTGAAGACAACACTCGTGAAACTGTCTGATCGATGAAGCTCTTCGCAGAAACTGCCCTATGATTCAATCATCGTTCTGCCAATTGGATTCGATTTGCAGATCGATGAATCTATCCGGCTGCGTTCGCGCAGGTGGCAGGGTTTCCTATCGCTCCATACTAGAGGCTATTACGATGAGTTTGAGAAAAATGCAGGCTGCTCTGCTGGTTTTGGCGTTGTTGAATGGTCCTGGTGTGCAAGCTGGGGAGAGTCTGTCCAAGTCATTATTGGAGAAATCTGTTTCGAAAAAGGAATCGGACGGATATCGCAATCGAGGGCGTGGGCAGAAAGCGCCGACTGCGCCGATGGTAGAGAAGTTTCTTTTGGACGGAAAACTCGCGCTCGGCGAAGCAGCATTGATAGAACATTTGAAGTTACAGTCGAAAGATGACCAGGCGCGTTTTGGATTGGGTATGCTGCAGTTCTTGCAGGCAATAGAACGTCTGATGCAGGACTTTCATCGTTATGGCACGAGAGATCTGTCGACTTCGGGTTTTGGCCCCTTCCGCCGATTGCCAGTGCCCGTCAATGCTGATCCTGAGACTCTAACTTACGAGAAAGCAAGAAACATTGCCAAGACATTTTCGGAAAACCTATCAAAAGCGGACACTTCGTTGTCGTCAATAAGTGATACCAAAGTGAAGCTGCCGATTCGGTTTGGCCTCATTCGGCTGGACCTGAACAATGATGGACAGGCTGAAAGCGCTGAGACGTTATGGAAGGTGTACTCCAGTCTTGCCACTAACTCAAGGGTTACCGACAAGTCGGCAGAACAGTTCACTATCAGTTTCGATCGTGGAGACGTGCACTGGCTGCGGGGCTATTGCCATTTGCTTATGGCGTGCTGTCAGATTTATCTTGCTCATGATACCAGCGAAATGTTCAAGTGCACCGGTCATCTCTTGTTCAAGAAAGTTGAAACACCATACAAGTACTTGCATAGCGGTAAGCACATCAAGAGAATCGGCTCTGACGATCTGGAGCTTCTCGACATCATTGCTTTCATTCATTTGATTAGATGGAACGTCGTGGAGCCGGAGCGAATGACAGAAGCACTTCATCACCTGGAGACCACAGTTGCCCAGAGCGACATCACCTGGAACTTCTATATGGCTGAGAGCGATGATGACTGTGAGTGGATTCCAAACCCGCGGCAGAAAGGCGTAATCCCGGACGTCCATGTAACCGATGCAATGGTCTCCGCCTGGAGAGAGCTTATGAGCAACGTTGACGGAGTTCTGGCTGGGAAACTTTTGATTCCGTTTTGGCGAGGCGATGACGGACGCGGTGTTAACCTTCGGAGGGTTTTCACGGAGCCTACGACACTAGATTTGGTGCTCTGGGTGCAGGGTTCGGCAGCGGAACCGTATCTGGAGACTGGCGAGAAGACAAAGATTGAGATGTGGCGAAACGTCCGACGAGAGTTCGGTTCTCAGTTTCCTGGATTTGCACTTTGGTTCAATTAGGCTAATGGTACGATGCTGAGAATTCCAGTTTCTTTTCATTGGCGGCGTCCACTACAGTCAAGTTCGCAATCCTTAAACTGCTTGTCCAATCACCCTTGGTAAAGACGGATATTTCTCCGGCGTGCGTAATCGGTATTGTCAGTTTTTTCAAACGGCCCACGATGATTTTTCTTTCGGCAACCTTGATTAACCCGCTTGTCACTTTGGACCAATCCAGCTCTACGTCGTCAGGGACCGGGACATCAAGCTTGAGGTCGTAATTGAGCGCATGACTCTTTCCCTTTCCATCGCTAAAAGAATACTTGATAGTTCCGTCACCGCGCACAGTACCAGAGATTATCCACGGACGTGTATCCCATTCGTCTTTGTTTAAAATTATTCCTGTTTTTTCGATAGTGCCGTCCACGGTTACGTCACCACTGGCAGTGAAACCAATTTTGTCCGGAGCGAGCGTCTTAGTGCTGAGAATCTTGAAATGCTCGATTTTGACAGTCTTAGCCACTGCATTTCGATAGCGCCACTTTTTCTCCTCTTTGATTGTCTTATTCAGTTCGAATGATAGAGTTTCGGGAACTCGTTTGCGGATTGCAGCATCGAGAGCTGAATTAGGAATCATTATCGTGCAGTGATCCACGTGCAGTCCTGCGTTTCCTTCACGAATGGCAAGCTCCATGCCATGCGCCTTCACATCGGCGCCATAGCCACCGAGGAGTTTCGATTTCCCTAACGCAAAGTCGAGATTGCTGCTAACGTGAATCTCTGGTTCAACTACAATGGTCACATTACCGTTTAGATTGGTCAATGTGATCGACTTGCCGCGACTTCGCAATGTTGCTGCGTTGAGCGTCAGCTCGATCGGCAAATTGACATGTGCCGGCTCTGCCGATGATGTCTTCTCGAGAAGCATCCCTTCCGGAATCTTGATTAGAGAGCCTTTGCTGCATTCGAGGACGTACTTTGCTTTCCCTCCGGACCACTCGAAGCTATTGATGTTTGCGACTCCTCTGTCTAGAACGAAGTGCAACTTTCCGAGCTTATCGTATTCAACGTTTCCAATTTTTACCTTCGACAAACGAAGTACCAATCTCGTCTGTTTCTTCGCGAGCGTGATGGTTCCTGAGTCTGCAACAACCGGACCGGTTGTTTGAAAGGACATCGATCGTCCCGTATCGGCGATATCGACTTTGAGAATACCTGGAACTTTCTCGGGAAATGAAGCGTTGGTCTGATGAATATCGGTTTTGAGTTTCAAGCTGGTATCAATCAGATCCATGGAGGAAACGAGATGCATAGTCGGATGCGGCGATTGATGCGTTTGCTGCCACCATAGTTCTTTTACGATGAAAGCTGCCTTTTCGCTTATGGTTTCCGATCGTTTATTCTTTCCGAATCTGATCAGACACTTTTCTAAGCGAACAGGCAATTGATCGGAGCTTGGCTTGAAATCGAGGCGATGACGGATAAGTGATTTGTCGGCTCGCAGTTCCAGGCAGCCATGACCACCTTCAAACTCGCAATCAACGGCTTCGCCGATCCATTTGCATTGTTTGCCGAAGGTCAAATCGAGTATGCAGTTGCCACTGAATGTGAGGTCACTGTTCACCTGAGCGTTGTTCAACTCGATGCTGGAATGAGGCGCAATGGTTATGACTTTCTTCCCAATCTTGAAAGCGGAACCTGGACGGAGATCCATCCGAACATGCTTTAACTCGATGGAGTCCAGCATCTGCCCCATACCTTTGTTCGATACACCTACCTGCAACAGATTAAAGAAAAAGGCAGCGGTAGTGCGGGCTAAATCAAAGTGCCCGCTTACTTTGCCGCCACTCATCTTCAATTCGGTTGGCAGTGAAACTCCGGCAGCGCTCAATTGTCGCGACATACGCAGGGTGCCTTCGGCGGTGCTCGTCGAGATGACGTCCGGATTGTCGATCGGAATTGTTACGTCTAAAGTGAGAGCCGTTGGCGCGGAAACAAGTTTTGGAATCTTGTCCACGAAATAAACGCCCTTCTTGAAACGACCGGTGGCCTTTATTTCTACACTTTTCGTAATTTCGGTAAGGGCTCGAATGGTCTTGTCGTGGACTTTGACATCTACGTCAGCATTAAAGGCCTGTTCTGCGCCAGGTTTACCGCAGCCGAGGACCAGTGTCGACCAAAAA
>CAYTDR010000717.1:0-4724 GCA_964436185.1 uncultured Candidatus Obscuribacterales bacterium
CCTTCTGCTGCACGTCTTTGGGAACCTGTTTACCAAACGGACACAACTCAACCGCGCCATCCTTCATGCCCAACCAGTAAACAGCGGGCTTCCAGGTGCCGTCTTGAACTGCTTTAGCTGTCTTGATATATATAGAGTTCCAGTTCCAGCGAGAACCGACAAGCCACTGCTTGGGCGCTATGCTCTGCAGATCGGCCTGCGTACCGACCACCATGATGTTGTTCTTCTCTGCTGTTTTCGCCACAGTGAGTGGGCTGTCGAGTACACAACCAAGCACGTCGACACCAGATTCAATCAGTCCCTTGGTCGCCTCAGCTTCGCTCGCCGGGTCGGACCAGGAATTGGTCCACACTACGTTTACTTTTACCTTGGGATTCACCGAGCGCGCCCCTAAAGCGAAGGCGTTGATGTTTTGCAAGAGTATCGGAACCGGATGCGCGCAGACGAAGCCAATCTTGTTCTTCTTCGTCATTTTGCCCGCGACGATTCCAACCGCGTAAAGAGGTTCATACTGGGATGCGGCGAAACATCCCATATTCTTTTGCTGTGAGGGTCTCCAGGTTTGCATGATGATCAGGTTTTGGTGGCGTCTCGCCACACGTTCTGCCGGTTCCAAGTATCCATAGGATGTCGAGAAAATCAAACGATTCCCTTTAGCGTACATTTTCTCCATCACTCGTTCTGCCTCGGCGCTCTCCGGAACGTTCTCCGCCAGAGTGGTCTCGATATTTTTCATATGCGATTCGATATACTGACGGCCGAGATTGTGCGAGTGATTATAGCCGCTGTCTGTCACAGGACCGACCATGACAAAACCGATCTTGAGCTTGCTGTCAGCAGCATGTGCTTTGTTTTCGGCGGTACTGGAGACGGATTGAAACATTAGAGGAACGATGAGCGCGCAACCAATGGCGATCCTCTGACGGCGACGGTGAAAGCTTCTCACAGAAATTGATCGCATCTCGTTTTCTCCAAGGGGGAATGTTATTTGTTTTTCGGAAGCGCCCCGACAACACCAGACACGAACCAGTTCATCTCGCCTAGCTCCTTGATGCTCAACTTCTTACCAGCCGGAATCTTCTCCTGCCCATCTCGATCTTTCATCGGTCCAGCGAAGACGACAAACTTACCTTCGCGGAGCAGATTCTCCTTCGTTGATACCTCTTGCTGTACCGGCTTGGGAACCGCCTTTCCGAACGAGGCAAGTTTTATGTATCCCTCTTTTCCTTCCATGCCATCCGAATAAGCCTTCGAAGTCCACTTTCCGGCTCTAACTAAATCCGCGATCTTGGTGTAGAACGGACCCCAGTCGAGACAGGCTCCGGTTAGCCATCCTTTTGGCGCCAGCTTGCTTGCATCGGTGTAAAAGCCGACTGAGTATATGCCGGCGGATTCACATGCCGGCATGATGGTGTTCTGGTTATCCTGGGCGTGAGCGACAACATCACACCCGGCTTCGTGTAAGCTTTTTACCGCCTCAGACTCGAGTGGTGCATCAGACCAGTTGTTGATGAAGACCACACGAGTGGTTACTTTGGGATTGGTAGCTCTGGCTCCGAGCGTGAATGCGTTGATAGCCTGCACCAGCGGTGGTACCGGATGCGCCGCGATAAATCCCAGCTTATTTTTCTTAGTCAGCTTGCCGGCTACCATTCCGGCGAGATACATGGGCTGATACTGATGGGAGAAGTATGTGCCGATGTTCTTTGTGTTTCCGAATCGATTGATTTGCATAAAGACCACATCGGAATGTCGTTTTGCCACACGCTCAACCGGCTCCATGAATCCATAAGAGGTGGTGAAAATAAGCTTGTTGCCCTGGGCAATCATTTTCTCCATAACGCGCTCTGCCACCGCACTTTCAGGCACTTTTTCAGCCAGCGTGGTTTTTACTTTTCCACCCGAATGCTTTTCCAGATATTGACGGCCCTGCTCGTGCGCCTGATTGAAGCCGTTGTCACTAATTGGACCGACGCATAGAAAACCCACCTTAAGCTGTTGTTCCGCGGCTTTTGCCGGGCATTGGCCGGCGACTACCATCGAAACGCAGATGAGGGCGCTAATAGCCACACATCTGGTCGAGCGGTGAATCTGTATGACTTGGGTCATTGCGGCCTCCATTTTGGGCTTGCTATGTATGATGATGATCTGATTGCACGAAGTCGATAGGCACTATTTTTTCTTAGGTAGAGTTCCTTCCACTCCAGTAACGAAAAAGTCCATGTTGTCCAACCATTGAGCTGTGCCTTTTGCACCTGCCGGCAAGCGCACTTTTCCATCGCGGTCTTTTAGCGGAGCGCTAAACACATCCAACTTGTCAGCCTTCAGTTTGCTCATTACGGCAAGCGCCTCATCCTTGACCGCCTTTGGAACAGCATCTCCAAATGGTGCCAACGTGGCGTACCCTTCCTCCAAACCGTAGCGCTGATCGCCCGGCTTCCAGGTCTGATCGATCACGGAGCGTGCTACTCGGACATACATCGGTCCCCAATTCCAGGCTTGGCCTGTCAGCCAGCCTTGCTTTACGAGGATCGTTCCTGTTGCCAGATTGGTGGCACATGAGTACTTCTTTGACTTCTCGGCTACTCGGCAAACCGTCATACTCGTATTGAGATTCGAGTTGAGCACATCGCACCCATTCTCGATCAATCCTCTTGCCGACTCACTTTCCATCGCCGGATCTTCCCAACTGTTGATCCAAACGACTTGCAATTTGGCCTTTGGATTTACCGATTTGGCACCAAGAACGAATGCATTCATGCTCCATAACAACGCAGCGATCGGATGACCGCCGACATAGCCGAGTTTATTCGTCTTTGTCATTCTGCCTGCCACCACGCCAGCAGCATAATTGCATTTATAGTAACCAGAGCTGAAATAGCTGCCGACGTTCTTTGACGGCGGTACGGGTCGTCCACAATGCATAAACCGAACATCCGGGTGGCGCTTCGCTACACGCAACATCGGCTCGAGGTAGCCATAGGAGGTGGCGAATATCAGCTTGTTGCCTTGAGCGATCATCTTCTCCATAACACGTTCGCAAGCAGCGCTCTCAGGGACATTTTCTACCTTAGTAGTAATCACATGTCCTTTTAGATCTTTCTCCATCTGCAGCCGACCCACATCATGCGCATGGTTCCAGCCAGCATCGATTGACGCGCCGGCATAAACGAATCCGACTCGTAGCGGCTTGCCGTCGTCGGCGGCAAGGGCGACAGTAGCACAGGGTAGCGACACACTCTCGACAAGAACTACGGAGATGAGAGTATGAAATGCGAGCCGAAGGAGGTTTCGAGGTTGCGACGTCGAGACCGCTCTAACTTTGCTCGGCATAGGAAACTCCGAGAGCGGCAGGATAAGATTGTGTCTTCCTTCGCGATACCGTAGATGATACTGCCATTGCCGTAATGACAAGTATGTAAGGCATAATACCGAGCAGATATGGCGAAACATCGGAACCGGCAGCCTGCAAACGCAGTTGCAGTGAGATAGCAATACCGAAGATGTAAGCACCGACCATGGCCTTGTACGGATTCCAGGAAGCGAACATTACCAGTCCGACGGCGATCCAGCCACGGCCTTGAGTGACATTCTCAACCCATCCCTGTGCATATACCAGTGAAAGATAAGCACCACCCAGCGCTGCCAGAGCCGCACCCAACATCGTTGCCAGATATCGTACTCGCTTGACACTGATACCCTGGGCGGCTGCCGCACGTGGATCTTCGCCGACGGCTCTGGCAGACAAGCCGAAGCGAGTGCTGGTGATAAGAAAAGCGGCTGCAGGCACAATAAAGTAAGACAGATAGACCAACGGATCCTGATTGAACAGAATCGGACCGATGACGGGTATGTCACCCAGCACCGGAATTTTTAGCGCTGACATACTGGGAATTGTCTTGCCGACGAAATTGACGCCAAAGAAGGCGGTTATACCGGTGAGCAAAATTGTGAGAGCGATACCTGCTGCTACCTGATTGGCCTGAAATCTGATACAGATGACACCATGTATGAAACCAATTAGCAACCCGACCAGGACCGCGGCCAAAACAGCTAGTGCCAGGCTCTGGGTGAAATAGCAAACAATCACGGAGGTGAGAGCACCAGCGAGCATGACTCCTTCTAAACCCAGGTTCATAATGCCGCCTCTCTCTGTGATGCATTCACCTACGGTGGCAAGCAAGACAGGAGTAGCACAACGAATCATTCCGGCAGCAGCGGCTACGAAGAAGGCCATCAATTCAGAATCGTTCATGCAGCCACCTCAGTTGTTGCTGATGCCATTGGAGGGACCGATACCTGCGCCGGCCTGGCGAGCCGAAGCTGAGCTTTCTCCGCCAGGCGTTTGAAAAACCGCTCGGAGGCAAGCAAAAAGAGGAAGATTGCACCCTGAAGAATATTGACTGTTGCAAACGGCAGGTTGTCTGATAGCTGCAAACTGTCTGCGCCGGAGAGGAACCCACCGAGCAGAAGGGCAATAAAAATTATCGCCAATGGATGTTGTCTCGCTAGCCAGCAAACAAGAAAGCCGGTATATCCGTAGCCGGGAGAAAGCCCGGACCGCAGCCGTCCTTCAATCGCCGACACCTGACTGAATCCAGCGATCGCTGCAACAGCGCCGGAAAGAAGCATGGCTACGACCAGGTAGCGAACTACCGGATAATGAGCGTACTTGGCAGCTTCGACATTGTCTCCGATAACTTTGGATTTGAAGCCGATCTTGG
>CAYTDR010000718.1:0-4717 GCA_964436185.1 uncultured Candidatus Obscuribacterales bacterium
CGCATTTTCTCACCACTCGCCCTCCACCAAAGAGGCGGAACGGTAACATCGTTCGCTTCTCGGGCTTCAGCATCGGCAGTCATGGTAACATGTGGAATCTTCACCACTAGGTCCTATTCAGATCTATGAATGACGACCCCTCGAAGCCGATAATCGCCGAACGTTACATCGTATTGGAAGAGTTAGGGCAAGGTGCTTCCGGCAAAGTCTACAAGTGCTGGGATGAAAAACTAGCAAAAGAGTGCGCTGTAAAAGTCCTCACTGTTACAACAGAGCAGTCGATCGGTCGATTTCAGATGGAGGCGAAAGCAGCAGCCAAACTGCAGCATCCCAACATAATCAGAGTAGACGACTTTGGTTCTACAAACGATGGCTTACTCTACCTGTCGATGGAATATGTCAACGGGACGAGCTTAGAAGACGTCTTGACGACAAGCGGCAGATTGGAGCTCGAAGATGCGCTTCCCATCATTTCTGGTCTATGTTCCGGTCTAGGTCACGCACATGCCAGCGGAGTGATTCATAGAGATATCAAGCCATCAAATGTGATGCTATCTGAAGACGAAGAGGGAATCGTAACACCCAAACTAGTCGACTTCGGAATCGCGAAATTGCAAGAAGCCGATATGAAGCTGACTACCACCGGTAGTGTCGTCGGCACCGTGGCATATATGTCACCGGAAGCGGTATCGTCCGATCCACTCGATGCACGTTCCGACATCTACAGCCTGGGTTGCATGATCTACGAAACACTCTCAGGGAAGACTGTGTTTGATGGAAACAACCTGTTTGACATATTAAAGCATCAAGTGTCCACCAAACCGAAAAGCATGACCGAACAAACTGGCATCGAGTTTCCTGACGAGCTCGAACAATTTGTCTCGAAATTTCTGGAAAAAGATCCTGCAGATCGATATCAATCAGCAAGAGAGGTCAATGCCGCGCTCACTGAGGTGAGCCAGAAGTTACATGTTGAATATGAGCCTGCCACGTTCAACGACTCGCCTCCATACAACACGGTAGCCGAGCGTAGAACCAGTGGCACGGTTCTTTTGAGCGCTGGAATTTTAGCCTGCTCAATTCTGACGATTTGCAGCATAGGTTACCTCTTTTACATCGCATTTCAGCACTTTTCTAAAGTCGAGACGAATACGAAACCGCTAGAAATCGACAAACTGAGCAAAGAATGGTTTAAGTACGGAGGCTGGTCACCAAATCAAAAGGTTCTCAGGAGAGCAAATGGCCAGGTACTACAGTCCAGATACTATTCGGATATCGATCTTGCCGACGCGGCAAACCGATATGCAAAAATCAAACACTGGCGACTAGTCTCCTGCAACGCATTAGGAGATGGTTTCAAGCACCTGGTCGCTCTACCTATAGAAACACTTGAGATACCGGAAGGTGTCATCGACAAAGTGGCATTCGAGTATCTTCCGCGTCTCAAGAATCTTAGAACCTTGAGCCTCGAGGATTGTCATTACGTGAAGGATGAATATCTCGAATCGCTCGGCGCTTCGAAGTCGCTGAAGAGACTGACCGTCTCGGGAAAACTGGTTACCGGCAACGCATGCAACTACGTAAACAAGATCTCTACATTGGCAGCGTTATCGCTTCCGCAGGTAAAAGTTGGGGAGCAAGATATACAGGCGCTGGAGAATCTCTCAGCATTCAGGGAGCTTGCATTGAGCAAAGTCGAACTCTCTGACAAGGTATTGAAAGCAATAGCGTCGCTTCCTCATCTGGAAAAATTATCCCTGCTCGGTTGCCAATTCACCAAATCCGGTATCAATAGACTAGCAGAAGCGCGACACCTGAAATGGCTCGACCTCCAAGAGACGAACCTGAAAGACGACGAGTTTCAATATTTGTCCAAGTGCTCGGGGCTCAGGACCGTCCATCTTTCCGATTGCGAAAGCATTTCTGCTGAAGCGTTCAAGAACATAAATCGATTTCAGAATTTGAACAGAATTTCGATTTCGCCTTCGTCCGCAGGCACCAGCGAGGAGATGTTGCTGGAGCTCTCCAAATCCCGCTCTCTGGAAGTTTTGATTGTCAAAGTCTCGCCAGAGTTCAAACCGGGAGTGGTGCCTCCCGACGCGGTCGGCAATCTCGATCACGCAACCAATCTACGTAGCTTCGCATTGGTCAATGCGACGATAGATCAAGAGCTTGCTCATGCCATTGCATCCCTCAATAAAATCCAAAACTATCCGATGCAGAAGTGCAAGTTTATCCAGAATTCGAAGAGCCTGCTAAATCCGCTCAAGTATAAAACCACCAGACACCTCATTCCTCAGCCCTGGTAGTGCATTTGTTGTTCGACTTCGGCAATGCCTTAGTTTCGACTATTTGAGTAGCTTTGGGGCTACTCAATCGGGCGTTACCCTGCCTTCAGGAACGTGCCAAAACTCACTTCTTCAAGAATTGTTCGAGGTCTCCTTTCGCATCTTCCAGCTTCTGTAGATCAATCGTATTGATTCCTGGCAGATTCTGTGGTCCCATTTTCCTGATTTGGAAAATTGCCCGATCGGCAAGAAACCCCTCGGGAGCCAATCCATGCGAACCGGCGAAGGGATAGCCATAGAGATAGAGCAAGTAACCATTGAGAGAAAGACAACTGGAGACGATAACAGTCATCAAAACCTGGCCGATGAAACTGTCTATAGCAAAGAAGTAAGTAAACACGATCGTACACATACCACCAAAAATGAGCACGGACCAAAGGATCGGCGACACACCATGAGCGCTGGCCAGCAATCTCTTGCGTCGACAATCTGAAAGTGTCGACATTTCCGATAGCATCATTTGTCTGACGTCCTGCTGTGCTCCTGTTTGAGGCTCGCAAGCGATTATCGTGCTCCAGAGCGCATGAACGGCTACAACCGCGTCTTTACTAAAAGAGCGCTCTTTCAAAGCCGCCCATTCTTCGTCGATTACAACTTGAACGTACTTCTCCGCCTGGTCATGCACTTTCTTGCCAACAACCGATGGTAAGCCATCCGACAGAACATGTATGTTGACCACGGAGTTGGCTTCTTGTTCCACTGTTACTCGCAAGTCAGCCATGGAACTCATAGCGTCAACGACAATCAGTCCCAGCAACACCGCATAGAGTGTTCCTACCACCTGAAAAATGTTCCCGCCTACATCATTGAAACTTCGCAGCGGCTCAATTCCAATTTTCCGCCGCACCAGTACCATTCCTGCTACTGAAAGGGCGCCGCAAACGATCACAACCACGACACCCAATAGAAAAGCGTTAAGCATAGATCCCTCTGGTACTCAGTTAGGAACCAACTATTGTACAGCCCTTGTCGACCTGCGCCCTATCGCACAGCCGTTAGAAGCAGGAACAATCGCAAGATCCCAGTTGGAAAGCGCTGTTACACCCACCAGAGAGACCGGCTAGTCGATAAATTATGCGCACTGACCGTTAACGACTCATAAGCGCGTCGACGAAAACTACTGTTTCCCCGCTAATTTAGCTATCATTCGGCGAATTTGTAAGAAAAATGTGGGATTCGACAACTTCACTGGGAACATGGATATGGAAGCATCGTCGGTTGGGCTGTAAGTTCACACCGCACCTGAATCGCAATCGATTTAAGGGAATTGTCATGAAGGTTATTTTGATTTTGTCTACCGTATTGCTGTGTGTACTGCAAGTACAGCACGTCAACGGTCAGGTAGACACCCAAGCCAACTCTGTTAAACAGAAAAGCAAAAGCGAGAGCAAAGAGACGGATCTTCCTAATCGTTATGGAGAAGCCTATGGCTCGCACATAGAGCCAATCTTAAAGAAGATCGAGGCGACCGGCAAACAGCGCGAAGATATCAAAACAATAGTAGAGGACTTTAGACCTCGAATAGAGCCGCTGAGAACTGACTACAATCGATTACGCGAGAAGTTTCTCAAAGAGCTCTCGTCTACAGAGGCTTGCAACGACCTGATGAACACCCAGCTAGAACTCGGTCACCTGGATAGCTCGATTCGGCAAGAATACCTGATGATGCGTCTGAGGATCAGGACAAAACTGACTGCAGTTCAAAATAAAAAACTGGAAGACTATAGGAAATTGCAGGGCTGGAGCAAACAGTAGTCCAACGTTCTATAATGTCGAGTACTGTATTTATTTTTTGATTTTTGCAAATTCAAATTGGAGAACGCTTTGTGAAAGTATCTCTTACCATTCCTCTTCTGTCACTAAGTTTGGTGGTATGTCTCGTCACGGGGGCCAGCGCCGCGCGCGGATTGGTCTCGTCTCCCAACTATTCTTTTAGCCTCGATTTCTTTCAGAAAGTGTGCAAAGAGAAGAAGACCGACAACATTTTGGTATCACCTTTCAGCGCGTCTACTGCACTGAAGATGACACTAGCTGGGGCACAGGGTACTACGGAAAGCGACATGGCAAAGACCCTTGCCGTGAACAATTTGGCTGATGTGCATAAGGACGCAAAGAAGGAAATTGACAGCCTTCGTAAGCCTGGAGCAAATACGATACTCGAGATCGCCAACGCGCTTTTCGGTGCGGAGCGGATCAGTTTCAAAAAAGACTTTCTCGACATCAACAAGAATTACTACGATGCAGAAGTGAAGTCGCTTGATTTTGCCTCGAAAGATACTTTAAACGTGATCAATGGCTGGGTTTCAAGCAAGACGCATGGGAAGATTCCTACAATAATCAAAGAAGTCCCCCAGTCAGCGATTTTGTAC
>CAYTDR010000719.1:0-4711 GCA_964436185.1 uncultured Candidatus Obscuribacterales bacterium
CTTCCGGTTTCGCGGAGCCTGCGCGGCTGCAGCTGGTCGAGCATCTAGCATTAGCCAACGGGATTACATGGTCGGGTCCAATCGTTCCGACGTTGCTGGGTGCCAGCTATTCCATCGTCGGCAAGCCTGCCATTGCCCAGTTCTGGGCGGTCGGCACCTGGGTGATGTGGGTCCTCGAGGCGCTCACTATTTGCTTGATTTGGCTTTCCGCTCGAATCTCGTTCAACCCTGCTACAGCAAGAATTGCAGCACTGATGGCCTGCTTCTATGCTCCTTTCACCATCAACAGTACTCGCATATCTGCTGAAACCCCCGCGTGCTTTCTGATTACGCTCGCTGTAACCGTGCTCCTCTTCCACGTGCGACGAAACTTTACGCGCACGAAATCGATGAAGAGCGGTGTTGTATATGGTGCGATTCTTGGAGTCATGGCACTCTCCAGGTCGCAGCTGCTCTTTATGCCGATCCTCTTTCTGGCAGCGATTCCACTCCTTGCCAGACAACTCAAATTGGGACAACCGTTCTCTAAAAAATGGCTGGCGGGCATTGTTATTGGCACCATGCTCACGCTCTCGCCCTGGGCACTGTGCAATCAAATTTTTACCGGAAAGTTCTCGATAGCAGTCGATCGCAGCTCCGCATATAACGTGTACTGTGGCTTGAGCACTCGTGACCTGGGATACGATACCCTGCCCAATGAATGTGTGAGCGATCCAAAGAAATTCAAGCTCAATATGAGTCAGGCTTTGCAGAAAGTCGCGAGCGAAGCGGTCGAGGATCCGCTGCGCTTTGCCACGGCGATGGCGCTAAAGCCAATCAGGCTGCTTGACGCTCCGTGGAACGACTTCAAGGTTGATTTCTGGTCCGTTCCTTTCACTGCTCAGCGCCTGTATCATCAAGCGATAATACTTCTATCGTGTCTTGGTCTATTTTGTCTTTTAGATGAAGCCCGGAAGAAAAGACTGGAAGCCGGCAGGTTGGCAGCCTTCGCTATTCCAGCAGTATTGTCTTTATCGATTCTCTACCAGTTCATAAATTGCGTGGCCATAAGCATGTCGCGCTACTTCTATCCGATAATGCCGGTGGTTTTGCTTCTAGCTTCATACGGTTGTTGGCGAGTCTGCCAGAGCGGCGCCTCAGTCAGAATGAGAGTGGCAACAATCGCTTCCGGCGTGCTTCTACCACTTTCTATCTGGATGCTTGACCAGGCCGGTTCGCCTTCCTGCATGCTGTTGCAATCGTTGGCACTTTCCTGCGGTATCGACTGTCTCTCCGCCTTTGCGGCAATCGGCTGTCTTGCTATGCTCGCCGTCTTCTTTATCACCGCCTGGAAAACGCTCGAATGGCGATCCTTAATCAGTATTGCCTGGGGCTTGCTTTTCGTTGTCTGCGGAGCCTTTTGCCTTTTCGGTACGTTCTTCGGTGTCCGGCAAACGGAGTACCTTGCAGAGCTGAAGAGATCATCGCCGTTGGTAGCATCAGTACCGGTAGCTACGCTTCCCGTTCAGCACGAGTACGATTGGTTCCTCGTCTTCGATCCGTTGTTTGATGGGCAGCTGAAGTCCTACCAGCAACTGGGCGTGAAGGTGAATGGCGCCGAGCTGGATTCCCACTTGATACTGCCTTTAATGGCAATGGATCGCAGCCAGCGATCCTCGTTCGAGTACCAAAAGTCCTTTGCACATAGTGGAGGCATTGATGTCTCCTCACTGAGACAATGGTTCGCCATTCCCGTCAACGATGGCGTCGTGCGTCAGTCTCAACTTAACGAAGTTGAAGTATCAAGGAAAGATGACGGCAAGTCATTCTTGGCGTGCGACTTTCTCAATCACGACGGCACCGAGATCGCGCCGAGAGACCTGCGACGGTTCTCCTGGACTCTCGGGTTTGCCGCCAATCCACCGTACGATATGAGAATGCTTGCCTACAGGAAACAACCGACTACTTTTGCGCCTGGTGACTCTCCTTCCACTCAAGCGAAGAGTCCGAGCATCGCGTCCAAAAATGTAAAACCAAGAATTCACCTGCTGGCAATTGCGCGTTCCAACGGTGCTGAAACAAGCGCCACAATGTCCACTGGCGATATCGACTCAATCAAGCTTGACGGCGGGGCCATTCCGGGACCGAAGGGTCCTTTGATATCACAGGTAATACCGGCGGAACAACTTCCGAACACGCAACAAGGCATAAATCAGAACCATGCCAACTCTACACTGCTCACTATCGCAGGACAGTTTAGAGCAAGCGATAGAGCAGGTTCTGCCAGCGTTTGCTTAATCACAATGCCTCGAGATTCGGTAACCTCTTCAACACACATTGCACCAATGGCGCCCGACTCAATGGCGGCAAACAATGATTGGCAGCGATTCAATCTTGTTGATATTGTGCCGTTCGAGGAGTCATCGTCCGGCGCAACTGGCAAGAGGAGCTTCTCTTGCCGCGTCTTGATGGGCGGTCGCTCATGGTGGGACATCCTGCAGTATGCTTCCTTTAAGGTACCGGCACCAGTGCAATTTCAGAATGTCGTGCTCAATTCGAGCGCCACGAGGTTGCCGAACATGGAAAATGACGAATGCCACGTTTTCAAGTGCAAACCGATGCACTTGCCAATCGGCAATTAATTGATACGCTGCCTTTAAATTTTTCCGTTTTTATTGGTAAGCTTGCGCTGCAAAGTGTTTGCTGAGGAGAAGCCTGATGGATGCTAATATGAAGCCTGGAAGGACCGATGTAGTTCTGCTTTCCGATGAAGATCAGGTTTCGCAGGTGCTCGTCAAGGCAGTTGAGAATCTGTGGGAAGCGGTCAACGAGCTGACCCGGCTCCGACGAACTCATAAAGAAGACTATCTGGTAACTATTTTCGGTTCAGCGCGAATTCAACCGGACACAGAAGCATACGAGCAAGTCAAAAAGCTTGGCGCCGATCTTACACTGCTTGGATGTGGTGTCGTAACTGGTGGCGGACCCGGGTTGATGCAAGCAGCGA
Organism: uncultured Candidatus Obscuribacterales bacterium; assembly: GCA_964436185.1. Classification (GTDB taxonomy): domain Bacteria; phylum Cyanobacteriota; class Vampirovibrionia; order Obscuribacterales; family Obscuribacteraceae; genus CAYTDR01. Next base: position 2,987 of record CAYTDR010000719.1, read on the forward strand.
ACGAAGGCGCTGCTTCTGTGGGAGCCGGTCTGCATCGTTCGATCGGAATTATCGTGGATTTGCCGCATGAGACCGATGCCAATCCATTTGTCGGCAAGGTCTATCAGCACAAGACATTCTTCTCTCGTTTGCATCAATTCATGATTCTCTCCGACGCATTTATCGTAGTCCCTGGCGGGGTCGGCACACTTCTTGAGCTTTCCATGGTATGGCAGCTGTTACAGGTGAGGAAGTTATACGATACACCTCTAATACTTATTGGAAATATGTGGTCAGAGCTTATGGACTGGTCGCGAAAGTCCATGATTACAGCAGATTTTCAACTGGCCAGCGAAGTAGATACCTCTATTCCCCAGTGCGTAGCAAACGCGGAAGAAGCAATCGAGTTGATCAAAGACCATCGCAAGAAGTGGGAAGTCGCGCATCCGACAGCTCCATAGTTTATGCACCCACTTGGCGCTGGGACGTCCATCAGTCCTGGTGCCAGAGTGCAATATTCGCGTGCAGTATGCCCAGCCGGGCCAATACACAGACGATTCAGTTCGAAACCGGTCGAGCCACCGAGCTAATCAAAGATCAAAGACCATCGCAAAAGTGGGAAGTTAACCATCCGACAGCTTAGTCTATGGAACCACTGGCGCTGGGACGTCTACCAGTCCTGGTGCCAGACTGCGATAGTCATGCAGTATGCCCAGCCTGGCAAAATACACGGAAGGTATGAGGTCGAAACCGGTCAGAGCTACGAGGTCAGCCACATACGTCGATAGTTGATTGAGGTGCAGTCTAGCCTGGTTAGCCACATTCGCCTCGGCAACATGATCCGTCTTATAGTCTATGACGAACCATTCGCCAAAACTCGACTGTACCAAGAGATCAGGCCGCCTGGACAGAACGTTCTCACCGCCGAGAACCCAGTAAGGTATTTCGGAGAAGCGATTTTTGGCACCAAGCAGCAGTTTGAACAAATCGCTGCGGTAGAAGATATCCAGCAAAGACGAGCCTTCCGACAAGAGGGCCTTCAAACTGGACGGATGAGCTGTGGCACTGCCAAGATTGAGCGCCAGGCTTTCAAGCATCTCTTTGGTAGGCCGAGCCAGAGTCGGTGATAACGTCTCCATGACAACATGAAAATACACACCAAGTGTGGTGGCATCGAGAAGAGTGGCTTCCTTGCCGGGCTCCGGTGTCACCCGGCTCCATCCTGACCAGGTTGATTGAAACTCCTGCGGCGTCTCGGAAATCTCATAGAGCAATCGCAGGTCGGGTTTCTCCTCCACGTGTCGCTCAGACGGCTCCTGCTGCGCACCAGTCATCAGCACTGGCGACAGCTCTGCTGTAGTGACGGAATAGCTTGCTTTATAGCCACCAAGAGAGGTGTGACGCAATCCGGACTCTACCTCATCCTCATCGAGATTCAAATCCAGCACATCTGTTATCCACGATTTAAACGAGGTCCTGTTCGCTGTCGTGCGCTGCAAGAATACACCGAGATAGTCTCGCGCCCGTGTCATCGCCACATACAGCAGACGTTTTCTCTCTGCTATCTCCATATCTCGCTCCAGCAAGGAGGCGAAACGGTACCAGACGGACGGCTCATCTTTTTCAGTACGCGCAGTATTTTTCCCGTCAACTCGTATTCAAGGGCGGCCGCATCTGTGAGGGCCGGGATAACCTCCTTGCTGTCGCCGTAGAATACGGCAAGACCCATATACACGGTGGTGACGG
>CAYTDR010000720.1:0-4700 GCA_964436185.1 uncultured Candidatus Obscuribacterales bacterium
GGAAGTAGAATTTTTCCCAGAAGCCAGGGGCAACGTGAGGGATGTGATTCTTTCTGTACTTCCCTAGATATGTTCCATCAGCATCGATTACGGCAGCGGTGTTGTAGTACACACCGGTCTGTTCCTGCTCATAGATGGGAACGACGAGAACCATCTCGTACTTTTTCGCTACTTCCTGAAGTTTCTTGATCGTCTGACCATCGGGGATCTGCTCTGCCGCTTCGTACCAGCAGGTTTGTTGTTCTGCGCAGAAATAAGGTCCGTTGAAAATCTCCTGATAGCATAAAATCTGCACACCCTTTTCGTGAGCCTGTTTCGTGAACTCCAGGTGTTTATCGAACATGGCCTGCTTTATCTCTTCAATGGTCCCCTTTTCGGTCCCTCCCGATGGTGACACTATGGAATTCTTTGTTTGAATCAAACCGCATCGCACAACATTCGACATGACTTTTCCCGCTCTCCTTCTCTATTCCGTTATACCTGATACAAGTGAATAATCGACTCGGATTCCTGAATTACGATCGGCATTCAAAGGCGGATCGCAGTCACCCTTAACTCACCCCTACTTTAGATGTGGCTTCCAGAGCCTTTCGCAGTGACGTCAGCATCGTGTCGACATTGTCTTTCGTAATCGTCAGTGGTGGCTTGATTCGGATCACGCTTCCCCAGAGACCGCCCTTACCAATGATTACTCCGTCATCCTTGGTCATCTCGACAATTCGAGCGGTTTCACTGGACAGCGGATTTTTGTTTTTGTCCGCCAGCTCCATTCCCAGCATGAGACCCTTTCCTCGGACATCTCCAATCAAATCAGGGAAATGTTTCTGAAGGTCTTTGAGTCCTTCTTTGATATATTCGCCCACTTCGTGAGCATTTTGCATCAGCTTCTCTTCTTCGATGGTCTCTAGCACTGCACAACCAGTAGCAGCAGACACGGGATTGCCGCCGAACGTATTGATTTGCTGTTTTGCTGCTTTCTGCGCTAGATCTTCGCTGGTGATTACGGCGCCTATCGGCAGACCGTTGCCCAGACCTTTCGCCATAGTGATGATGTCCGGTTCTACGCCGTAGCTCGAGATTCCGAACCAGTGTTGTCCTGTTCTGCCTACACCGGTCTGAACTTCATCGGCGATGAAGAGTACGCCGTATTTCTCGAGAATCCGCTTCACTTCTTTGAAGTAGTCGTCCGGTGGAGTGATGGTTCCGCCTACGCCTTGAATGGGCTCGGCGATCATGACGGCCGGTTTGCCGGATGTCTGTGTCTGAATCACTCGCTCGACATCGCGGGCGCACTCAAGTGAACAGTTGTCCGGGGTTTTCTTGAACGGGCAGCGGTAACAGTAAGCGTTGATCGCATGCACAATTCCGGAAGCTGGCATGGTCTCTGATCGATAACCGTGGTTGCCCGTCAGGGTGCTGGCCAGGTGCGAATCACCATGATAGCTGTGCTCGAGGGCGATCACTTCATGGCGGCCCGACGCCAGTCGTGCCACTTTGATTGCTGCCTCATTGGCTTCCGTGCCGGAGTTGGTGATGAAAGAACGAGAAAGCTGTCCAGGAGCGATATTGGCTAACTTCTCCGCCAGGTCGACGAGCGGTTGAGTCATGAAAATCGTCGATGTGTGCTGCAGGGTCTGTATCTGCTCGATGGTTCTGGCTGTCACCTTGGGATGGCAATGTCCAACACTTACTGTGACGATGCCGGCGAACATATCGAGATATTCGCGACCTTTCTCGTCGTAAAGAAATTGTCCTGAGCCTCTGACGAAATGAGGAGGATCTGAATAGAGTTGCTTGACGCTCGGGAACACATATTTGTCGCGTTTTTTCTTCAATTCATCACGATTCAATGGAGCTGACACCGAGACCTCCTCCTGGTACTACGTTTGGTTGCCAATCTGTTTGCGATCGATCATTAGCTGCGTGAGATTTTAGCCGAAATTTAGATTTGTCTGGTCAAGTGATAATTGATCAATCATTTGAGATTGACCGCGACCAGTGCATATCGGTGATCGCCGAAGATGGATATCCAGATCTTGAAATGGTACTAAGCAATTGTTTACATAGTCAAACAATTCTCGGTTAATGCTCGTTAATCAGAGCCAACCTAATTTATTTCTACTGTTGATCTGCGCCACATTAATGCTGGCACGTGTCAATCGAAGTGATCCACTTGTATACTGTCTACCTTGGTTCTGTCGGCGTAATGAGCACGATGCAGGCAGATGTTCCGATTCGAAGAAGAGTTGGGAAGCAATCATTCTTGTATTGCGAGAGTGATATTGGCTGGAGGAAGGTGAGCACGAGAACGCTTACTGGATGCCAGGGCCGGGAAGACAGGAAGTCCCGCCATGACCGACGAGGATGGAGCATCGCTACTTAAGGAGAGAGCAGAAAGATTACATGATCTTCAGCAGCCTTCAGTATCTTCTATTTTTGCCACTGGTCGTCGTTCTTTATTGGCGCACCAGGGGGAGTACCAGACTCTGGGTACTCCTTTTAGCCAGCTATTTCTTTTACATGAGCTGGATGCCTGTATATGGATTGCTTCTATTCGGGCTGACACTGATCAACTGGCTGATCGGTTGTTGGATGGAAAAGCTCGAGCAACCAGCCGAGAAACGGCTGCTTTCCAGGAAAGTTGTTTTTTGGTTGGGTATCGCCATTAACCTCGGTTGCCTGTTCTATTATAAGTACACGAACTTTTTTCTAGAAACGCTTGCCCAGCTCTACAACTCGACTTGCGCCTCGCTCAAGTTGATGCTTCCTACTGCTCAGGTTCCACAGCCATGGCAAGCACCCGTATTCGAGCTTGTCCTGCCTTTAGCTATATCGTTTTTCGTTTTCGAGTTCGTTCATTATTTAGCCGATGTCTATAAAGGCAGCAAACCAGTCAAATCCTTGATGGAGTTCTCGGTCTTTTCTGCATTCTTCCCTTCACAGATCGCAGGACCGATCAAGCGCTACCAGGATTTTCAGGAGAAGCTTGCCAATCCAGAGCCCTGGGGAACCCCGCTCTTCCTTGAAGGAGCGACGCTGTTCATGCAGGGTTTGTTCAAGAAAGTGGCTATTGCCGATCCACTAGCCTCGCTCATCTATACCTATTTTCATACGTCGCATGCCGTGTCTGGTGCGGATGCATGGCTGGCAGCGCTCGGATTCGTCATTCAAGTCTATTGTGATTTTTCCGGCTATACCGACATGGGCAGAGGCTCTGCGCTGTTTATGGGCGTTCGTCTACCTGAGAACTTTACCTTGCCCTTCCTTGCCGTCGATATCAATGAGTTTTGGCGGCGCTGGCATATGTCACTCTCAACCTGGTTGCGCGACTACGTGTACTTTCCTCTGGGTGGATCGAAATCCTCTCGCGTCGGTATTTGGCGTAATCTTCTTCTCACCATGGTCGTATGCGGGCTCTGGCATGGGGCTAGCTGGCATTATGTGATATTCGGTATCACTCAAGGTGTCGGCATGATCGTCAATAGAGAATACCGGCTATGGCTGGACAAAGCTGATGCCATCAGGCGATTTGTCGACACTAAGCCTATGAAGTGCTTCAGTGTTTGTTTTACTTTCCTTTTCATCACTGTCACCTATTCCATCTTCAGATCGCCTGATATGGCTCATTCCTTCAACCTTTTGGGTTCTTTATTCAATAGTGGTGAGTGCACTATGTGGGAACCGCTGATGTGGTCCGGTGTGGTGGCGATGATGGGGCTCTATGTCTCGTGCTGGATGCTCACCGCCTTTCTCGAGAGCCATCCGACATTTTTGCCTGGCCTTCGGCCTGCAGGAACCGGCTATATCTATCCGGTCAAGTTGGCATCATGGACAGTGGCAATCATTCTGCTGACTGCTGCCCGTCCTGTCGTCGCAATTCCCTTTGTTTACTTCCAGTTCTGAGCATGAAACCATTGACTGCCACTATTAGCGAACAAGCGAAAACAACGACGACTGATCCTGAATTGAAGGAAGAGAAGCGCGGTTTCGGTCGAGTTAAAAAGGCGATCTTATTGGTCCTCGTCTGCCAGATTCTTGCCATTCTCTTCGCTGAGTTTATGCTCTCTGTAGCGGGTATCGGAGAAGAAGAGATCTATGCTTTCGATCGTGATCTGGGCACTTGCCATATGCCGAACAAACGAGTTACCTGGCGAGGCGAAGGTTATGGAGTTACCTATTTCGATGCCGACGGAATGCAAGAGTCAGGTCTGACAATAGCAAAGCCGCCGAACACTTACAGAGTGGGATTTATTGGCGACTCGATGGTTGAAGGCTTGCAGGTTTTTCCGCCGTCAAAGTTCACCTCGGTTCTGGAGAAATCGCTAGCGAACGAAAAGGTTCCTCCGACAACGAAACGAATTCAAGTCATCAACTTCGGCACCTCTGGCTATTCGACAGCTCAAGAGTGCGTCAAGCTGAAAAAGCAGATTTTGAAGTATTCACCGGATTTGGTGGTGCTGTGCTACCACAGTCGCGACATGTTCGAGAATTGGTCGCCACCTGATGCCACTATGACCAACCTTCGACCGGTAGCACTGAAATTGGATGGTCAGCCGCTCGTGATCGATAACTCAGGCGTGAAAGAGTGGATGAAGTCTCCGCGTGGCAAATTCCTCAACTGCATAAGCTGGATTCGAAATCACAGCAGAATCTGGGGCATTCTCTCCGCAACTGAGACTCAGCTGAGTTTCAATAATGAG
>CAYTDR010000721.1:0-4699 GCA_964436185.1 uncultured Candidatus Obscuribacterales bacterium
TCTGCTTCTTTACGCTTGCCAAGTTTCTCCAGCGAGATCGCCCGATACTTGTATGGCCGGGCCAAGACGGGATAGGTCTCGATGGCCTTTGTGAACTCAGAAACAGCCTCCTCATGCTTACCCATCGCCTGATAGACGACACCTTTCTTTGCAATGGACGCCTGGTCTCCGTGTGAAATTGCCAGGGAAAAATTCTTAATGGCATTGTTGAGATCTCCAAGATCCTGATAGAGATCCCCTCGAAAACGGTACAGTTCGCCAAAATAAGGATTAAGCTTTATTGCCTTATCCAAATGTGCTATGGCCCCCTTGATCTCGAGTGACTGAGACAAGTAAAGGGCCATCGTCATGTGAGCAGGCCAGTACCAGGGTGCCTCCCGAAGTGCCTGCCTCAGCAAGGCTACAGCCTCTTTATGTCTCCTATTGTCTAAAAGAATAGTACCTTTGAGCGTCAGTGCCCGCACATCCGATGGATTAATTTGCAGTGCACTATCGGCATCTGATACCGCAAATTCAAACTGCTTCTTGTTCCGAAGGAACCAGCCACGTGTACGAAAGTAAACACCTGCATCGGGCATAAGCCTGATGGCGCTGTCGATGTCCCGCCGAGCCTCGAGATTCTTCTTCATCACCGCGTTAGCCTGCGCCCGCTCTTCCAGATCGGCGGCTTTTACCGCATTGGTTGCCTTACTCTTTTCACTCATCGCCACAGCTTTCTGACTTTCCTCGAGCGCCTTTTTTTTCAGCCCTAGTACTCTCAGGCACCGCGCACGGTATCGATGAGTAATGCTGGTGTCTCGTCCATCCAGCCGAGCGGCCGCGTCAATATCCGACAATGCCTTCAAGAATTCATGACACAAGCGGTACGTTTCAGCTCTGACACGATACGCATTGGCCACTTTGGATTTTGGCTGTATCTCGAAGGCACGCTGAATCTCTTTGGAAGCCTTATCAGGAAGCTCCATGAAATTATAAAGAGCAGCCAGCTCAACATGAGCGTCGAAGTCATTGGGATTTTTTGCCAAACAACCTTTCAAGATCAACTCGGCGTCGGACGTTCGCTCTTTCTCGAGAAGAATCCTCGCCTTTCCGACTTCAGGAGCGATCGCCCACGCATCACTAGTCCCGATGAGCATTGCTAGAATCAGTGCGACAGATAAATGAAGGCGAGACACAATAACTTCCGGCAAGGAGACAATAACCATTGTAGCCGCATGGATCGAACCGTGTTTCAAAAAACGTGCCCTTTCCGCGCCAAACTCATTCCTTAATGATCGGCCCGTTTGTCACATCAATCAAACCAAACAGCACAACCAAGCAGCAGCCACACAAACTCGTGCTATACGACGGAATAATGACTAGACTCGACGAAATAAAAATTTTGTCGGTATTAGGGATCACGCATGAACCGATACCGTTTCTAAGTCTAGTGATGCTAAGGAAAAACTTGTTCAAGAGGACATTAATAATGGACGCCTTTCAATACTTAGAAGTGGACGAAAATCGTATTGTGGATCTGCTTCAGGAAATCGACGAAAATTTCGCCAAGTGGCCGATGGATCAGGTTTTTTCGGTCACGAAGAAAGCCATCATGTCGATTCAACTGCATTTCGACAAGCTAGAGCAGCTCGTTAACGGCGTTGCTTCTCCCGAGATGGATGATCTGATTAGCAGATTCCGAGAGAAGAAGGCTGAGATCAACGAGTTAATCAGCGAACAACTTGTCATGGTCCATATTGATGAACCGGGGTTCGAGGAGTTGTTCGAGCAACTTATCAAGAAAACTCAGAACCTGTTCAGATTCTGTGCCGAAGAGCTTTATCCAACAATAAAATCTTCCGCTACGGACCACGAATTGAAATCTATTTTACGCAGTGTAGAAGATACGGTTATGAGTTGATATCGAGAATCAATAGTCCAACTGTCGGATCGAGGAACTTAAAATGGTCGAATTAGAACTAGGCACACTGAATAACTTGTTGAAGGGAGAGCTTTCAGCTGTTGCAAGTTATGAGAAAGCACTCGAACTAGTCGAGGAGCAACGAACTGCAGACGTTCTGCAACAAGTTCGCTCTTCCCATGCAGAGCGCGTCGACAAACTGCGAGAGGCTATTGCAGTAAGCGGCGGAGACCCAATTGAAGAGAGCGGTCCCTGGGGCAACATGGCTACCATGCTGACAAAAACTGCTGGCTCCGTGGGCGGCGATACGGCTCTACTGACGGTGCTGGAAGAAGGCGAAGATATAGGTCTCAATGATTATGAGTGGACACTCGTTAAGATGCACGGTGAACACCGAGATCTGGTTAAGAAAGACCTCTTCCGAAAACAAAAGGCAACGCACAAACTGATGAGCCGCCTGTTGAATCGATGCACTGATGGCGCCTGGCCACCAGTGCCGGACGAAGATCACGGTTAGTCACACTCAGTGCTTGACAGAGGCGCGGCCATTAGTGACCGCGCTTTTCCGTTGGTTTGCCAGGCAACGGAAGAATTATCTTTAGCCAAGCATCCGCAGTCGTATCAGCAGTCACCGACTGGACACGTTCCGCTCCATCAATTCAGTTTCTTCATAGCAAGCTGCAGTTCAACTGGGCATTCGCCGTTCTGTGGAGGGTATAGATCCCGTTGATACCTGCCGACACACGGCAGGTACGTTCTAGTCTTTACTAAGAATCCTTTACTGAGGAACCAGCACGAGTTCCTGAAGCCTGGTGATGAAAGGTCGCTGGTCCGGATGGATCAACTGGAAGGCGCTGTCCAGGGTGACGAATTCGGCACGATCAACCTCCCAGGAAGCGCACGTGGGCTCCTGTCCGTGTGGTGCAGTGCCTGCGAAACAGAAAACTCGTTTGCGGCTCTTGGTGTAGTCAATGGATCCGAGTGCCACCAGAGCACCGGGTTTGATACCAGTCTCCTCCTCGGTCTCTCTTCTGGCGGCCGACTCCAGATCCTCTCCCTCCTCCGGAAGTCCCTTGGGAATGCTCCAGGGAGCTCGCCTGTTGTAATTGCCAGAGGGATGGACAAGCAGCACATGCAGTACGCCGTCCTGTTCTCGATAGAGCAACGCTCCCGAAGTTTGTTTCATCGATCTCCGATTCATGCTTCAGACAAGATCATAGAATACATCCGCTACGGCATCGCACGCAAGACAAGAGCTAACACAACACAAATCGACTGATGTAGAAACAATGTAGTGATAAGCGATCGCCAGGTCTCTAAATGCTCACTGTGTCAGGCACTTCTCGATCATCGCGTGAACATCACCCGTCACCTTCTGTTTGTGCCGGAAGCTTCGGCCGATCCAGCGACGGGGTGAACGATCCTCAATAACAATACAAGGGCAGTATCCATCAGGATTCCGAGTGACAATGGTCTTGCAGTGGTACTTCGCGGAGACTTGATGAATATATTCCGCGTTCTCCCTGAGCACATCATCGTACTTCCAAAAAATAGGCCAGCCACGACGGATATAATGAGTTTTCATCTCGGCTTTGGCCTGTGCCGCCGTCCACTTCTCAAATGCCATTCTGTATAAGCCGATATAAAACACGGATCTGTCGCGACCACCATTACAGAAGAGATAAGCAGGCTGATTGGCTGGATTTGCCAGGATTTGAACGAACTTATCGATCTCTTTCTTCGTGGGCGGTATCATTACGCCGGATTTGACATGATAGAAACGCATACCATTTTGCAATGCCAGTTCGCGCTGTTCACGGCATTTGTTGGTGCGAACGTTAATGAGACATTTGATGTTGAGCTGCTTCAGATAGACCATCTTCTCCGCCGTTGGCTCATCTCCCCAGTAGAGAATGGCAGATGCTTTGCCTAATCTGCAGCCGCTCAGAATCATTGATCCTGACATTGCCAAAACTATCAGGAGCCACGGAGCCTTTGCCTGGCGGACCACTGACAGCGCCCGCGAAAGTATCTCTATCAATCGGATGAAAGGCTTACGCTGTCTGAGCCCATCGATTCTGTTCTCAATTTGATCTGGCATTCTGTCTCAACATTTACCTGTCAGGCCTGCGGCCAGAAACTGGATCGGCGCTAACAAATGGGGAGGTTAAAGAGCTTCACTCATTCTGGAGGTTAATGAGCCTTGCTCATTCGAGTTCTTAATAGCACTTTTCCTGATGCCTAGTGCACTTGAGCGGTTCCTACGCCACTGCAAGCGAAAGCGCTACATCGAACAGCAATCTTTCTTAATGAATTCTTTAGCTGCCACGAGCTTTTCAAGCGACTCTTGTTTAGAATTGCTATTGTGTTCCCTCGCTAAACATGGTCGACTCCAGACGGGTTTGTAGCCAACCTTTCATGGCAAGCTGTTTTTTAACAGCCGCTCTCTCTTGAACCATTCGACCCACCAATACTTCTTACTGCACCCAAGAATGGAGGTAGCAGATGCGTCCAATCTGCTCTTTTTTTGCCGCCCTGTTTTTATTCCTCGCTACCGTCACAATTCAACCTGCACGCGCTTTTCAAACAGTCGATATGAATGTTCTAAGGCAGGCCGGTGTCACAATTCCAAACTTAGGTGTGGTTTCACCACTTATCCTCCGCGGAGGCCAGCCTAAGGGAAATGGATTCGAAGTGCTTAAAGCCGCTGGTGTCAAAACGATTGTGAACCTGAGAGATGGTCGTAATGACATAATTAAAGAGAAGGCCGAGGCAGAACGCCTGGGTCTCCATTACGTG
>CAYTDR010000722.1:0-4697 GCA_964436185.1 uncultured Candidatus Obscuribacterales bacterium
CAGCCACGAGAAGAACTGCGGTAAAGGTGCTGCCCTTCGGACCGCGCAACAGCACGCCACCGGCGATGTAATAATCATTCAGGATGCCGATCTCGAGTACACTCCCGACGAATATCCTGAGCTGCTCAAGCCTATTCTCGCCGGAAAGGCTGATGTCGTATACGGTTCGCGACTGTGCGGTGGAAAACCTACTCGCTCTTTCAAGATTCTTCACTTGTTCGGCAACAAGTTCCTCAGCCTGCTGACGAACATACTTTATGACAGCACGCTCACAGATATGGAGACCTGCTACAAGGTTTTCAGAGCTGAGTATTTTAAGAACATCACTATAAAATCAAACCGTTTTGACTTCGAGCCGGAGATCACCGCCAAAGTATTGAAACGCGGGGCCAGGCTTTATGAGCTGCCGATTTCATATTATGGTCGAACCTACGATGAAGGCAAGAAGATCACCTGGAAAGACGGCTTTGGAGCTATCTGGGCGCTCGTAAGATTCCGCTTCACTGACTAAATTGGTTCCGATAGTCATAAGCGGCTCATCAAAAGGCCTGGACGACCTGAAGGTCCCCGTTCGAATCAATGAGAGACGTTTGAACGCACCAGGAACAAGCTGCGACTAACTCCTCTCTGACACAGCATTTTGCACATTCGTAGAAGCCATATTTCAGAAACTTCCGCCCGGAATTATTGTAGATAACTATTACAAAGAGAGGCTGTTTCAGCTAAACGGTTCGACTGGCGCGTCGCAGCGGGCCGAAGCGATCGAATGTTCAGGACTCTACGGCGATGCAAGTCGTGACAAGCCAGCGCTAGGGCTATGGCTATGAACAAGAACGACAGTGGGTGATTGAACAATTTCTCAACGCGACGACAACGGACAGAGTCACGATATCAATCAGAAGGCACCAATAGCTCGAGATTGCACCCCAAGATTTCAATCACTTTGGATAGTGAGCACAATAGATCTCAGCACTGAAGACTCTTATGGCGAGGCCGATGATTCGTTCGAGATTCCGCTCGTTGGCATAACACATTTCCTTTGGTCCTATGACCATTCGGTTCCAGACGTTGTCGTACGAACTAGATGAGCATTTGATACTTCTATCGGTCATACTCAAAATTGGTATATCTTGCGACTCGAACGCATGAATGTCACATACGACTTCAATCGTTGATGCAGTGTCTCCAGAACTTTCGATGTTTGCAACTAGCTCGTTAGTCTTGAGATTCCACACCTCACCCCAATATCCATCATTGCAATCACCATCGCCCTCATTGAATAGAACCCTGAGTGGCAATCTCTCACCTTCGTTACTAACGGCGGTGAAATCGAAGCAGAAATAATTACCGATATTTTCGAACCACGATTCTGGGCCGTCTTCCCAAGACGCAGCATTTTCCAAATGCCACTCGGGTGTATTGGGGCAGTGCCAATACTTGTCCGTGCTGCATCTACCCACATATGACATACTTTGCACCGGATTGAAGACTTGGCCATCTAGGTCGTTCAGAGTTGGGATACTGTAGATCTTTCTCAATTCTTGGGAGAACAGCCCATTGCAAGTTAGGCTTACTTCCGGCTCTAAGTCATTTATGCAAGGCGGACATTGCCCGATTCCCCTTTCCTTCGCAGCGGACTGTTCTTGAAAAAGTCGTTCCCGTACCTCCCTGATGCCATCCAACGACTCGATCTCTACATAACCATCACTCAGCATTTCTTCAATTAACTTGGCATACTCTGCTTGAGCTGATTGAAGGTCTGCAAGGTCCCGCGAGACGCGAACTACTGTAGGTGGATCACCGTGTGTTTCGATTGAAAAGCCATTGTAGAGCATCCCGAGGTTTGCCTTTTGAATCTCTCGTTGTTGCTCACCTGAGATTTTGCCATAGAGATTCAATAAATCGCCATCAAAGCTAAAGTGAGTCCAGGTAACTACAGATACGCCGTCAAGTTCAATCTGCCAACTTGAGTCTCCCTTTTTGAATGACACACGCATACAAACCTTCCTCCCTGGTTAGGTAGTCTTTCTAGAATATACTGAACAAGTGAGATTTATTTTTCTAGACGCGGTTCGTGATGCCTGCTTCTTGGGCGTAGCAGAGGCGACGGAAAAATAATTCGAGAATTGTTCTTCCGGATTTCTGGCGAATCTGTTTCCGCCTATCGCGTTGCCAGAATTATAAGTACTGTTAGCAATAACTGAGCGTCTGCTCGATCAAATAGACCTGCTTGATGAGTTTCGATCCCAAGCACGATCTGAGCTAACCCGCGAGGCATGCCGGATTCATCTTGAATCCAGTCAGGCTTTTGCGCCAGCTCGTCCAGAGATATCTCTTATCCATTAACCATTAGGCAAGCTCGAACACTTTTGCCGATTATTTGGAACCACAACAGTAACTTCCAATCGATTCAAGCGTAGATTGATTATCCGTAGAACTGCAGTCCAAGAGATCTCAAATAATCGAATTCTTTTGCCTCCCTCCCACTAAATTGAACCTTGAAAGGTTTCAATTCTCGTTGATTTCTGAATACGAGTAATGCATTGATACTCACCCAATAACAGAATCGTCTAATTCCCATATCCAACCGTTTTGAGCCATCTGATCGATCATCTGAAGGGCGAAATCGCACATTTGGATTTCTAGATGAGATTACACTTCTGTAGTATTCACCGAGCTAAACAGTACGACCAACGGCGGATTCCAGGGACTGGTATTCTGTCCGCTCCAGCGCTCATTCACCTCTTTGCTCGGACTTTGCACAGCTTGCCATGTAATGTGCAATGTTCAAGTAACAGCGACAGAGTATCGAAATCAAAATTCATCAATTGAACACATATAATCAAGTCACTAAAACACCTATTACATCCCCGCTTTATCTGCCCCTTGACTGCTGCGAGGGCTCGCGCAAAAAGCCGGCAAAGCCTGAAAAGCGGTACGGATAGATGAATTTGCTTTGATATTGACTTTGACAACCGGTGATTTCTGTGGCATAATACCGGATGACCTAGGAGCTAACCTTTGAGAGGCTATTTTCACAGGCTCCATTACTGAAATAACTGGCATTTACTTTATTCTTGTCGGTCACATAACAAGCAAAATTCTGTTCTTGGGTCTTAGACCGACCCCACTAATGACAATCATAAGGATTATACATTGACCACTTTTTCCGAGCTTGGACTGTCCAAGCTAATTATTGGCGCGCTAGAAGCCAAATCGTATAAAACTCCAACCGAAATTCAAATTACCGCAATTCCTGCAATTTTAAATGGTCTAGACATCATGGCCTCGGCCCAAACAGGCTCCGGCAAGACAGCTGCCTTCGCATTGCCAATTATTGAATGTTTGGATTCCTCCGACGATAAACCGCGGGCACTAATACTAGTACCAACAAGAGAGCTCGCACTGCAGGTAGATCATGAGTTCAAGGCATTCTCGAAGAATCACGATCTAAGAACTGTTACAGTGTATGGTGGTACTGCATTCGGTGCGCAGACAACAGCCCTCAAGCGTGGAGTCGATGTAATAGTCGCTACACCTGGTAGGCTCTTGGATCTTATTGAACGCCGGCTTGCCGACCTGTCTTGCATCGAGATGCTCGTCCTTGACGAAGCTGACCGAATGCTAGATATGGGCTTCATGCCGCAGGTCAGAAAGATCGTCTCCAAACTGCGAACCGACCGGCAGACACTAATGTTCTCCGCTACGATCGATCCTAGAATCGAAAGTATCGCCAGACAGTTCCTCGTAGATCCAATAACGATCCGCGTCAACACCAATCAAATTGAGCCATCTGAAATCGCTCAACAAGTACATTTCGTGGATGAGTTCTCCAAGGATGATCTTCTGGTCAAGTTGCTTTCAGAACCAGATGTGAAGTCTGCTCTCGTGTTCACCAGCACGAAGAGGAAGGCGAGCTGGGTCAGAGAGAGACTGAAAGACGCAAATGTAGAAGCAGAAGAGATACACAGCGATATCAGTCAAAGTGCTCGTGAGAAAACGCTAGCTCACTTCAGAGCTGGAAAGTTCACGATCCTGGTAGCTACGGATGTGGCAGCTCGAGGATTGGATATACCGAGCGTGAGTCATGTGATCAATTACGATCTGCCTGAAACGCCTGATGTTTATGTCCATAGAATCGGACGCACCGGACGAGCCGGACGCTCGGGTATAGCTATTTCCTTCGTCGCTGCCGCTCAGCGCTTCCTTGTCAGAGACATCGAGAAGCTCATCGGCAAGCAGTTGGGTCCAGACGTTCCCGGTCGGAAGCCCGTCGCCAGATTGTCTAGCAGCCGGATGAGAGCACCTCGTCGGCGTATTGTTTAGACAATAAGCTCTCCGTAAAGCGCAACAACGCACTTCGCCGACAGCGAAGGTTCTGATGCGACCGTGATATAGAAACGGTAGGAAAATCAATTTGGTCGAGTCTGCATAGAGGACAGACCATATTTGGCTCGGTCCAGGGTTGGCGTGTCTCACCTGCCAACCGATTGAATAATTGCAAGAGTGGTCTTTTGAACAGAGACACCAGGCCTCGCCGCGAAAGCAGGCTGCTAAAGTGCTTCCCCAATCAAAGACCATCTCTGAGCCGGATACGTCCCAAGTACCGCAAATACTTCATCAGGGAAGGCGCAGTCACATAAGCGTTTCTCGGGCTTCGACCTGAGGGACGTTAGTATGGTCACTGGTCATTGGTC
>CAYTDR010000723.1:0-4693 GCA_964436185.1 uncultured Candidatus Obscuribacterales bacterium
CATGGAATCCCCAAGGGCATTGAATTGACCATGGAACAGCAAGAGTATGTGGTACTCGTGATAATGAAATGGCTAAAATTGCAATCGGAGCGAACTCAAGATTAGCTGCTATTGCTTCTCATGTACGCTTATTGTGGCGCTGCATCTCTCATCGCGACGCTCTGCGTCACACCGAGCAGTCGATTAAATCGAGCCTGTCGTCACCAGCGGTGGTGATATCTGCTAGTGAATTCATTGATTGCCCAGAAACTGTCTGTCCGTGTGCAGCAACTCAGGCGGTAACAAGAACTGTAGCTCCAACAGATTCAGCATCTAGTCGTGTGGTACACTATGCGCCGTCCCGCAAATTCCGAAAACAGACCATGAAGAAGACAATCACAGTAAACGCCGGAGAAGAGACTGTTTGGAAGTCCATCGTAAGCTATCGTGAGTCGCAACCTCATCGAAGGCGGCTAATTTCGAAAACTGAAAATATAGCGCGCATCGAAGAAAGCTTCACCGGGCTTCCGTTAGTCGGTAGCGCAAGCGTTGTTTATGAAGAGATCGAATATCCATTTAATCGCATCGACTTTCAATTAGTTGAATCCGAACACCTATCGAAGTTTAACGGCAGCTGGTCAATCGTTGCAAACGCTGATGGTGAGACTTCGGACATTCATCTAACTGCAGAATTCGACATTCATCTGCAGCTGCCATTTAAAGAGGCAATCGTAAATCAGCTCGCTGAGATGGACAGCGCCAAACGCCTTGAATATGTTAAAAGGACAGCAGAATCAGAATCTCAGTCGTAAGCCGATCAATTAGTAGCAGTCTGGACCTTGCCTTTCTTAATGGCGTCCAATAGGGCCTCATGATCCTTTTCGTTCTGATCTGCATAAGCAAGAGCAAATTTTGTCAACGCCTCGTCGAACACTTCGCTCTTTCCCAGATATCCGTAAATGGGCGCTGGATCTTCTGTACGGGCATGAGCACGCGCAAGCACAAATGCACAGACCTGCGCGTACTGTTCCAAAGTCACCGCATCCAGTTCATCAATAGCGACGGAGGCTTTACGGCCATCAACTGCCGCATGTAGACTGTTGTTCTTCATTTTCCGTCCTCAATTTTCACAAGTCCATTGTAATTCTGGCATGTCGGCGAAATGAAAGATATTGGGTTCGTTACTGAAGGCGCACAAAATAACTTTGCAGCGATCTGAATAATGATGAGAGCCGGGTTGGAATAACCTTCGGTTATTACTACAATGGTCCAAGCTCGTGCTTTTACTAAAGTGAGCGCTGGTTCTTCAAAGAGGAAGTTTCCATGATTACTGCCTTCCATCTTTCGGGTTATTGGGCTGCGCACGCCGTGTGGAGCGTTTCTGATGGCGAGACATTGGTTCCGATGTTCGCATGCAAGGCAGATGATGACATCAAGATGATGCGTTTGGTTACCGAAACCTTTGAAGAGGCTGTAGAGTATGGAAAGACGCTTCTTGATTCAAACGAAACGGACGCTGACGATGCCGCTTTGCTCTACGACGGATACATCGACGTAGGTAGCGAAAAACTGGATGCCATTCTGATTGAGATACGTTCCTATTTTTCACCTGATTCTCGTGCGGTATTGGCGATTCCTTATACACCAAAATCTAATTCGTCTGAATTTCGTGTGCACAAACCAAAGGTTTTCGACTGGCAAAACTGTGATGATTTTGAAATGGATGCCGTGCTCGAGTCCTTCTTTGAAGGAGTTTACAGCCATGAAGAGGGTGCCAAAATTTGGAACGAGAGTTTGGATGAGAGCAAATAGACTACTGTAAACCAGCGAGCAGTGATCGAAATTTACAAGGAACTCTGCCTCAATACGATCAACGAATGACGACCTATCTGAAGGAACACTGGAATGAACAGAATGATTTTGCCAATAAAAGATCTTTTCAAGATTGCATTGTCGCTATGCCTCATATTGGTCTTTGTGGACGAGCCTGCTCTGGCCCGACTGCGAAATCGCCTTCCCAAAGACGTCAGCATGACCATTTATCCTGTCGAACGCGGCTATGATGGCGCGCAATTCGCTATAAGCAAACAGGGCTACAAAGTTATGCTTCCCGGTTTAGGAATCGCACCTGACGCAAGTGAGATAGCTGTCTACCGAGACTCTGACGAGCGATACTGGTATGTCGACAAGAAAGGAAAACCGACGAGAATAACGTCGGACCAAATCAATTGGGTAAAAGGTCAGCTTCAGCAGCAGATGCAGATGGCAGGTCAGGCACCATATATGCAACCGCCGCAATCTGCTCCGCAGGAGGAAACATCCTCTGGAGGGCCCGGTTCTGCTGTTCTAACGGGCTTGGCGGCCGCCGGTGGCGCGGCAGCAGGAGTGGCACTAACGACGGCAGCCTATAACAATCGAACATACCATGGCATTCCCTACGGAGCCGCCGTATGGAGAGATGATGATCATCGCGCGTACTATGCTGGACCGCATGGTAACAAAGTAATAGTTTCAAATACTCATGCACCATATTGCAAAGAGTGGGAACGACAAAGGGACTGGGATGATCTTAGTAAAAATCAACAAGCCGCCCTCTACAATAGGCGACAGATCAACAAATCAGGATCGTTCAACCGCTCTGTCAATCGCTCCAGAAGCTTTGCCCGAACAGGCAATTTCTCTCGGGCAGGTAGTTTCTCTCGGTCCGGCAATTTCTCTCGATCAGTCAATCGAACGCGAACTCGATCTAGATCTGTCTCCAGAGGGCGTTTTAGATAAAGATCGGATAAGCGATTGTGCAGATGCCAAGCTTGTACGATCTAACAATGCTCCAGGTGACGCAGGAATCAATGAAACCTCGACGATGAATGAAAGAGCCTGGCGAAGTTCTCGACATCGAGTCAGGTTCTGACTTCAAGAGGTATGCAAATGAATCTAGGTACTGGCATCAGATCGAATCCACATGTTTTACTTTCTACACTTGCACTTCTTGTAGTCGCTTCAATAAGCCCGGCAAGAGCGACTGACCCCTTGCCTTCGTGGAATGATGGCGAAACAAAGTCATCCATTCTTCGATTCGTGGAGAGAGTGACCAAGGAAAACGGACCGAACTTTGTGCCCGCCGCTGAGCGCATTGCTACCTTTGACAATGACGGCACGCTATGGCTGGAGCAGCCCTTGTATGTCCAAATTGAATTCGTCATCGATCGAATCAAAGCTCTTGCTCCCCAGCATCCCGAATGGAAAGAGACCGAGCCATTCAAATCCTTACTGGAAGGGGATATGGAAAAGGTCCTCGCCGGTGGTGACAAAGCGCTAATCGAGTTGATTATGGCGAGCCACACGGGTATGTCTACAGAAGATTTTGAAAAAATTGTCAAAGATTGGCTTGTCACCTCGCGTGATGCAAAATTCAAGCATGCGTACACACAGCTTATCTATCAACCAATGCTTGAGTTGCTCGAATATCTTCGAAGTAACGGGTTTAAAACCTACATAGTCACCGGGGGTGGTATCGAATTTGTCCGTGCGTTCAGCGAGAAAACGTATGGAATTCCGCAGGAACAGGTGGTTGGAAGTTGCGGAAAAATGAAGTTCGAACTTCAGAATGGCAAGGGGGTCATATTAAGACTACCCGGAGTAGATTTCATTGATGATAAAGACGGTAAGCCTGTGGGTATTCAAAGATTCATTGGGCGTCGTCCCATCGCCGCATTTGGAAATTCTGACGGCGATCTAGAAATGCTTCAGTGGACAGCTTCCGGACCCGGGTCACGCTTCTGCCTTTACGTTCATCATACGGATGCTGATCGCGAGTACGCCTATGATAGGACTTCCAAAATTGGGAGGCTCGACAAAGGCCTGGATGAAGCCAAGCAAAAGGGATGGACGGTCGTCGATATGAAGAAGGACTGGAAAATCATTTTTCCTCCTGCTGCCGACAAGTAATGTTTAGAGGCAAAATTCTGTTGCCAGTGCCGTTCACTGTTCATCTTCTAAACTCCGTCCAGACAATGGAGCTTGATAGTCTGTATCTTATGAACTAATTCTCTATCGGATTGGCTATTCTGGGTTTGAAGAACAGCCTCCAATGCAAAGAAAGGGATCGGAATGATAAATCTTAGACTTAAGTACATCGTATGCATGACCTCTCTACTTCTATTCGCTGTTCAAGCTTACGCTTTTGACAAAGATGCCTACCTTCGAATTGAGCAGCAAGCAAGCAAAGCATTTGCTGCGAAAGACTACAAAACGGCGGCCAAACATTATGAAAAAGCCGCTAAGGAAGCCGAAACAAAAGCGGGCGACAAAACACTGGTGGTTGAAACTTTGTCTAGCCAGGCAAAATGCGAGCGCCTTGCTGGAAACTTTGCCGCAGCGGACTCAATTCTCTATCGCGCACTCCCTCTAACGGAGAAGCGAACCGATGGTCTCCGCGGGCGCACTTTCGTCGAACTAGCACAGGTCCAAATTCTGGAAAAGAAGAACACGATGGCTGAGGTTTCTTACAAAATCGCATGCAAGGACTTCGAACTATGCAGGAAGGCTGGGAAGCCGGCTAATAAGCTTGAGAGCTCTTGTCTTACTGACTATGCTGCTTTCCTGAAAACACAAGGACGCAGTGCCGAAGCGACGGACATGCTGGCGAAAGGTAAGGCATTGATTTCTAAGTGAGAAATGTTCTTGCTCAAACGATCAGGAACATCAGCCGAGC
>CAYTDR010000724.1:0-4690 GCA_964436185.1 uncultured Candidatus Obscuribacterales bacterium
CGGACTCCTCATCTATAAACTGTCGTAGTAGCAAAGAAACATTGCGCATAGAACCTCCGAAAAAAACTCATCACCTTTGCTCGTACTATTGCCGTTTTGTCGTCAATTCTCCGTTTCGGCTAAAAGTAGAACTCCGTTATTGTAAATGTTTGTAACGCGACGGATCGCCAGAGATTCCTGTAGTAATGAAATAGACCCAGTTTTTCAGACTGCTAGTTTGTTGTTCTAGTAATCAATGATGTTTCAAGATCCCGTCCGCTAGTGGTTTTAGAACCTATCCAACCAATAGATTAAGTCTACTTTATTCCATTCTATTCTTTACCCAACAAATTGACCAGCAGCAAAGTCAGGGCAAATGGGTGACCGGTTTTCACTAAAAATACGGCTTGTATTTGAATGCAGATGCTTTCTCGAAAGCTACCTGAGACTCAGCCGTGTTGCCCAATGCCGCATGAGCTTCATGTAAGAACCAGTAGCCCATCGCATAGAACTCATCCAGCGACACAGATTCCTCGAGAAGAGGCAAGGCTTCTTTGAACAGTCCTTGTCGAACGAATACTGCCGCCATGGTGGCAAGCGTAACCTCGGTCCTCTCCGCGGTGAGAGCCCTGGCAGCAAGGCTAAGCGCCTCGTTAGTATTTCCGAGCATCAAGTTGGCGATTGCACGTCCTGTAAAAATGCTCTCGAGATTCTCTTCTCCATTTCGTAACTCCTCTGTCCTATCGAGCAAAGAGAGTGCTGATTGCGGCTGCCCCTTGAGTCTTTCTACGTAGCTGGCCACCTGATAATTTTGCGGATCATCAGGTTGTTCCTTGATCGCCATTTCGATCGCTTCGCTGGCGGCACCCAGTTCGTTCAAACCTGCATGGCAGAACGCTTGCAAGCGATAGGCACCTGAGCTGTTCGCCTGAACATTCCCTTTGCATATATCGACTGCGTGTTCAGCGTCACGAAGCGCTTCTTCGTGTTTATTCACTCTGGATAACAGGGATCCGCGAAGAATCAACGAATCAAAATCCGACTGAAAACAACGGAGAGCTTCGGTGCAATCATCGATTGCATCTTCGTACCGTCGAACCCCTTCTCCTCTCACCAGTGCCCTGATCGTGTAGGCAACTTCTTTGTTAGGCTCCAACTCGATCGCCTTGTCGAGATCTTGCAGCGCTTCCTGCGACTGTTTACGTTGAAACCTGCGGAAACCGCGGAGCCAATAGACGAACCAAACGTCCGAATTCAGCTTGATCGCTTGCTCGCACTCACGTTCTGCTTCCTCCACTTTGTTCTGTTCATAAAGAACCAGGGCAGCCTCCGAATAGAAACGGGAGTCCTCAGGAAAAGCTTTACTACCATTGCGACACGTGATCAGAGCATCCGGCAGGTTCTTCTGCAACCGACTGATTCTAGCCTGTTGAATATATTTTTCCGCTCCGCTTGAAAGCTGATTGAGGTACATGCCGATGGGAGCAAAAATCAAAAGAGCAATCGTGCCGATATGAGAACCATGCTCGCTAAACGCGTAAAGCGCATAACCACCTATGGTGACAGCGAGCAACGCATTAATGACCCGAATCGCTCCGGAGTATTTGAAAGCAGGGTGATTATCAGTCCTTCGCAACCGTTCTCTTTCGCTCGACACTCTATTGAAGTAGGTTTGGCACTCACCGAAGAACGCCTCGCTCTCTGCCGATGTTTTGAAAAAGCGAATCGGAATATCGATCAGAATTGGCGTATACGAGCCCTGCCAAACGAAGAGAATAATCGAGCCGCTGGCGCGCTTCACTGAAAGCACTCGCTCCCAATCGTACCTGCTGGTCCTCTGCGCTTCCCTATCGCTCAACAAACAATATTGTTCACTGATGGAGAGTGATTTCCTTCGCCCGCCCCTTAGAGCATGTTGTCCCTTCATGAAAGAAAATCCCAGCAACAGCGACAGGCCCGCCAATGCAAACGCTGAAATTCCCGAACCCAGGCTCGGTTTCAGCACAAACCAGGCAGAGCATGCAAAGATCGCACCCACCAGAATCGCGACGAGTATCTTGCTAGACGTTGGTGCCAGGTACCACTGCTCCAGGCAAGTGTCCGTGAAATTCGTTTCGAAATCTACAGTTGTTGCCATTTTCTTTTAGTTTTTCGCATTCAGATTGAGTGATGGAGCAGGGAGAACAGGCGCGATGATAACAATTCGACTTGCCTGGAGTGCGGTGACGCCTATCGATCGGCAAGCTGATTTCCAAGCAAGAGATTGCTACCAAAACAATGATACAGTCACCCTCGTGCAAATCTGTCCAAAACAGACACTCGGTGCAAAAAGAAGACGTTATACCTTAATTCGATTTCTCGCACAGAGCAAGCCGTTCAATGACAATTTTCGCTCATTGCCGCAACGTTATCAGCACTTTATTTGGTGCCAATAAAAATCCATGACGCCGTAAAGTCAAACGTGCGATTCCGACACAAAGGTCTATAGCTCTGCCAATTGCTTATTTTCAGCTGCTTTCTGAACGCTCAGCACGATTGCGGGCATAGCCTTTCTCAACTCCATATCCACCAGAACTTGGGGAAGCAGAAATCCGCCCACTACATGCTTGCCATATGTCAACAGCGTTTGCTTGCCATTATCGATTGGTTGCAGCTCCCAGAATCCATCGTAACGCTTGAAGTCTCCGGAATCACGCTGCCACTCTATACGGTGCGGATGTGATTCTCGAACACTCAGAACATATTCGAACTGTTTGAAGCCAGTCTGCGATCGGATAGAGAACCAGACTTGTTTTTTGCCATTCTCACTCTTGAGAATTTTCAATCGCTGAATGTTCGGCATATTGACCGGGGCATTCTTGTAGTCGGTCAATACCTTCCAGACGCTCTCAGGATTGGCGTTTACAACCGTGCTGGAAATATGATAATTAACACCGTTCATCTTCTCCCGACGATGAGACACTTGTCCGGGCTCACAACGTCGCACGCTGTTGTCTTGACTGTTATGGGCAAAACACAAGGTAGACGAACTGAGAACCGACAGAAGTGCAACCAAACTGCAGACGATTGCCGTCTGATGTGTTCGTTGGTGGCCGCCTCTCGGACGAATTAATCTTGTTGCCTTCGGTCCAGGATTGCGCTTGAAATTCGTTCCTATGGACATTGATTCCTCGCGATGCTGGTCAGGCACGCCTCGTAGTAAAAATCCAGGTGGAGCCGTATCGATGATTCTTGACATGCTAGCACTAACGATAATCAAAAGTCCGTCAGCTAGCTATCATTTTCTGAAGAGGAAGCAAATTCATTTATTGGTGCAATTCATTCACCGATTGATGCGATGGCGAACCGGCGATCCTGTTGGAGACCGGCTCTCACTGTTTCAATTAAGTACGAGCGTCTGCATTAAGACATACTGAAACCCACTCGAAACAGTTTGGTGGATGATTCAGTTTGGATATTTCGCACAAAGACGCGTTCCATAATATAAGCGTTTCAAGCGAACTTGGATGAGTTCTGAAATCCGCAACTGTGCGTTTCCACACTGCATACTCGTGTTCTTAACAGTCAAATCGCACATCATCGACGTGATATTCAATTCTGATATTGACTTGTCAAGACACCCTGAAGCAGAATGGCAAGACTACCAATCGGTTTCTCTATTATGGGCGACGCAAGACAAGAAGTACCCAATCAGCCGGCAGAAAGCTCGACCGGCATCGAGCGCGCCAGCAGCTTATTTTTGGAACAACTTGTGACCGGAAACTTCAACTTCCGTCGCAATGCTGGTCCTCTGCTCAATGAAGCGGCTCAGTTAAATACCATGTCGTTCACCAATGATGACAGTACACGTGAGCTCGCGGTAAGAACAAATCTGTACTCGCTCTCGACGCGAATGGAGTGGCAAGGCCCAGGTGTTCATGCCCTGTTCAACTTTGCTCCGTCAACAGGATGGAATAATCCGTTCCGCCGTCCGACTTATGACCTCGAAGCACAATCAGCCGACAGAAGCACCATGCTTAGTATTAGTAGCAGGGACGGTGCAACACCTTCAATTCAATTCGGACACAACAGAGACGGATTGGGGCTAAGCTATCAGCGCAACCCGAATGTCAACGAGTTCAACTTTTCTGCAGAACGTGGTACAACGACGCCGGTTCGCTTCGACGTCGGTCATGACTTTCGCAGACAGCAAACGCGGTTAGGCGTTAGCACTGTCAGACCTTACTTTGAGTTCGGTCTCGGTGCGACGGTTGGAAACCGGAATTACTATGACCTTGGCTTCCAGCTCCGAATCGGAGCAAGACCTGGCGACTAATCGCCCTACGCTGCTAACATTGTCGAACCAGACCACAAGCGCGTTGCCTGTATGAAACGAGCATAGATAGCAGATGGGAGAATTGCAGTGCAAGTAAAGAATCAATTGAGCGAGCAGGGATTACTGGCAGCCGTCGCGATTGCGCGTGGCGTCAAGGTAAATCCATCAAGCGAACAACTCAAATCAAAACTCGAACAGCTTGTCTCGGAACGAACAGGCCAGGAGTTCCCGCCCCAGTCCGTGAAGGATGCTGTTCGAAACATGCTGCGAACACCAGCCTTCAAACCAACCGGACGAAACAAGCCGGCAAGCGAGTACCTTGCACAGGCTGCTCGCGAAGGACGATTTCCGTTTATCAATAACCTCGTGGACATCAACAATTACGTCTCGTTGAAC
>CAYTDR010000725.1:0-4679 GCA_964436185.1 uncultured Candidatus Obscuribacterales bacterium
TTTCTTTCCAAACATCTGCTTACCTTCGCTTCTCGCTCAAATTGCCTCAGTGGGCTGTTGCCAGGTGTAGCCGGGTTTCGAGTTCGCCATCTCAGGTACACAGACCTAAATCCGCGCCCCAGAGTTTCGAACGCCTGCGCAGATTGCACGATGAGCAAACCGCAGGCTTCGGCCATACATCCATTGGTAAGTATGACCCGTTTCATGCCAATTTTGCTTGACCATAATCAAATCTTTTGCTAACTATGGCGAACCATAAAAGTCATTAAAGCCCGGTAAGGCCATATCCAATGCCTCTTGAGTGTAAATCTGGCATTTTGGCAACCGATCGTGCAGCCGTTTCTGTCCGGCCGCTGTGATTTTATCGCTCCTGAAGGACAAGACCCTCAAGTCCTTAAGATCCAGGAAGTACTCAAGATCTGCATCAGCGAACGTATCGTTCGAAATGTGCACTTCTGCCAAGTGCTTCAATCCGCTAATTGCCTCGAGAGTACGCTTATCCACAGGTGCCGCGAGAATGGTGAGGAATTCAAGTTTCTTGAACTTCCCTAAAAGGTGCAGATCTGCTGATGGAATGGCCTCAGCAGATATTGCAATCTGTTTCAATCCTGGAAAGTTTTTGACGAGGAACGTGAGAGTCGTGGTCGTGATTCCCTTGCACATGCCAAGTTGAATGCTATTCAGTGAAGTGTTCTTGAGCTGCTGCACGCCGGCATCAGTCACACGGGTAGCAGTAAGATCGATCGCCTTTAGTTCGTGCAGTCCTTTCAAGAACCTCATTCCCCGGTCTGAAACTTTCGTATGACCGAGATTCAGGTTGACCAACTTGTTTAGTTTGCCGACACTAACTAGGCCATTATCAGTAATTCCAGCACAGCGAGCCAGACTGAGAGTATGGAGCTTGGGCAGCGAGACAATGTATTGCAACTGTTTGTCGGTAGTTCTGGCATCGTCAAAAATGAGTCTGTTCACTGATGTGAGCGTACCCAATGTCTTGTAGCCATCATCATTAAGGCGAGTCCCACTGAGATCCAGACAAACGAAATTGTTATCGCGTATATACGCCAGGCCACTGCCTGTAATACCAGTAACGTTGTGAAGACTGAGCGCATTGGGTCGTGATTTTTTTCCGAGCCGGTGCTTGCCAGTCTCCAGATCATCGCTCGAGTCATCCGAATACAAAGTCGAGAGGTCTCTTCCTTCGCCATATTCCCACTGCGCCAGACTCCTGAAATCCTCGTCTTTCAATTTGTCCGGTGTCCTGGCAGCAAGGTAGCCGGTGACCTCATCGGTCAGTCTTTCATTAGCTAAGAGCGCAAAGCTAGGCGGAGGACGCTTCTCAATGGGCACAGGTGCACTAACTTTATCCGCAAAGAGAAGTTTATAACTGAAACTACATACGATGATAAAGGACAGAACCGCTAGCGGAACCATCCAACGCCAGTTCGACAAACGCGCAGGAGCTGCTAAAGCTACCGCTTCAGGGACATCGGAGAGATCAGAAAGTAGATCGAACACTTCCTTCATAGACTGCGGTCTTCTATCCGGATCTTTGACAAGCATTCGTGCCACCAACCGATCGAGCTCGACAGGAATTGTGCATCTTGCCAACGAGCTAAGCAAGGGCGGTTCCGCCTGCGCATGCATCTGAAGCAGCTGCACTGTTTCACTGCTCTCGAACGGTGTTCGCTCAGAAAGCATTTTAAATATAATGCAAGCCAGCGAGTAAATGTCGGATCTGTGGTCGCCGGGATTACCAAAAGCCTGTTCCGGACTCATGTACAGCGGGCTTCCCTGGATCAGACCGTTGATGACAGTGCAATTCTCCAGCAACGAAGTCTGATCCAATCTTGCCAATCCAAAGTCGATCACCGTGACATGTAGCTTTGAGTCTCTTTCAGAAAGCATAATGTTGGACGTTTTCAAATCGCGGTGAACAACTCGCTGTTGGTGTGCATTCTCCATACCTCTGGCAATTTGTTTCGAGATATCGACCGCCTCTGCTAGAGATAGAGCTCCCTCACGCTGCACCCTGGCTTCCACGCTCTCGCCTTCGACGAAATCCATAACGATGTAGGCTTTGTTGTCGTGCGTGATGTTGAAATCCATCGCAGTCAACAGATTCGGGTGATTGAGTTTGCTTGCGGCTTGCGCCTCTTTCTGAAATCGTAAGAGCTCCCGCGTTTCGGAAAGGAGCAGAACCTTCAGTGCCACGGACTTGGCCAGGACCTTATCGTCTGCCTTAAACACAGAGCTGGTCGCGCCGCTCGATAGGTACTGAAACGAGCCGTACCTATCGCCAAGTTTTTCGAGAATCTCGGGAGGGATTCGGCGCCTTGCCTCCTCCACATTCATCATCTCTGTCATTTAAATCAGGTTTCCGAGCAGGCCCGCTCTTCTATCCTTCCACGCCGGCGTGTCAATCAAGACATGGCAAAGACTTTCAGCAGCAACTCTTCAAATGCAGCCTTGTTCAAATCGGTCGCTACTTTTACCTTTTTTCCGCCGAAGAGCGTCGTGCTGGTCTTGCCCTGGCTCTTGCCCGAGGTGGCGACATCAAGGCGAACTTCCTTGAATTTAAACAGGTCCGGAGAGATCACGTAAGCTGCAGTAATCGTGTCCCAAAAATAGTACTCGAATCCTTTCACCAGCGACCAGAGTTTGGCTGCCAGCCTTGATGCCCTGCTGGTTTCTGACTGCTCATCGAGCTTGCCGATGAACTCTTTGGTGACCGGCAATTGATTGGTCAGATCGAGTGTGATCAACTTGATCGGAATCTTGGTATCCAGGATGGTTTTAAACGCTTGCGGATCGGCAAACAAATTCCATTCAGCGGAGCCGTCATGCCCTTTGTCTTCGACGTTGCCGGCTACATTAAGGGCACCACCCATGATTATCATCTCTTCCACATTCTGCTGCAGCTCTCGCTGCGTGGTCAAAAGCCGGGCGATATTGGTCAACGGACCGGTAGTGACGACCGTTAGTGGCTGCTTCGAATTGGCAAGACAATCGCCGAAGACAATTTCCGTTCTGCGAGAACGTCCTTGCTGATATGGCTTCTTCAAATAGTTCTCGCCAAACAAGGGCAATTCGTTGATGATGTGGCTTTCCCGGCGCCAGTTGTCGGGAAACGGGTTAGGCATGTCATCCGGAGAGACGGCAATCTCGGCGCCCTCGAGATCGAGGTACGTGGCGATCTTGATCATGGCCTCGAAGGCCTGATCGTGATAACAGTCACCGTTGGTCACTCCTACGGCCTGCAAATCTACCTCTGGTGCTAGCCAGAGAAGAACGGCACTGAGGAGGTCATCGACGTGACCATCGTGATCATGTAGTACAGGGCGCGACATCGGTCAGAGAATGGCACCTGACAATTAGAGTGGATTAAACCAATGAAAGTTTACTTCTACTTATCGGCAATTTCATTAGTGTGCCGGGATTTGGCGTGTCTCTGTTACAACTCGATAGCGTCTACGTTGGATATGAGGGAGGGGCTGGCTGCATCATCCTTAAAGAATGCCGAGTTCCATCCTTACATCTTCACTGGCCATGCTTCGCGGATCCCAGCGGGGACTCCAGACGAGTTCAATCTTTATCTCTTTCGCCCAGGGTAACTTGGTAACAGCCTGATGCGCTTGGGCCTGGATAACGCCTCCCAGCGGGCAAGCCGGGCTGGTGAGGGTCATTTTTACAATTACTTTGGAATCCTCTACTATCTCGATACCATAGACGAGACCGAGATCGACAATGTTGACGCCTAGCTCCGGATCTACTACCGTTCGCAAGCTCTCACGTACGACATCTTCCTGCAATGTTGACACTTACCGCCTCCTTTTCGTCGACTCAGACTGGATTTCCTTTCAAACCAGAACTAGCAATGGTCAGTCCTAAGACTTCCCATTGCCATTTTTCTCTTTGCCTTCGCTATCAAGGGCTGTATCGATCCCCTCGATCAACGTATTCCATGGCAACAAGGCACACTTGATTCTTACCGGGTACTTCTTGACACCAGCAAGCGCCTCTAAATCCTCAAGATCTTCCGGTAGTAAAACCTCCTCGTCCTTCGACAACATCAAGTTTTTGAAGGTGGAGATTACGTCTCGAGCTTCTTCTATTGTCTTGTGGAGGACCAGCTCGCTCATCATGGAGCCAGAGGCGGTGTTTATAGAGCAACCCTTCGCCTTGAGCTTGACGTCCTCAATTCTGTCGCCATCAAGCTTCAGATAAAGTGTCAATTCGTCGCCGCAGAGAGGATTGACACCTTCGGTGCACGAGCTGGGATGCTCGATCTCACCTTGATTTCGAGGGTTGTGATAATGATCGAGAATTGTTTCTCTGTATAAATCGTCAACGAGCGACATGACCGAAGATTTTTCCTGCCTCTTTGAGTGAGTCGACGAGTACATCAATTTCGTCTTTTGTGTTGTAGATGTAGAAACTTGCACGAGCAGTTCCCTGCACGTTCAAATAGTCCATGAGCGGTTGGCAACAGTGATGCCCTGCTCGAATAGCCACACCTCTTTCGTCGAGCAGCTGGCCGATATCATGCGGATGGATTCCGGCATAGTTGAAAGAGACCACGCCGCCCTTTTCTCTCGCATCAGTGGGACCGTATATGGTGATTCCTTCCAGCTCTTCCAACTGCTGGAGAGCATAAGCAGTAATCTCAATCTCGTGCT
>CAYTDR010000726.1:0-1623 GCA_964436185.1 uncultured Candidatus Obscuribacterales bacterium
CTTGTTTAGGCAAAATCCAGTAATCAAGCGAAATATCCGCGTTTTCCCAGCCCCGTTTGCAGCTAGCGAAGCTGTCTAATACTTTCGATATTGTGCCCGTAAGGCAGGCTGGGTCTGGATCAGCAGCCTAAATGAGCATTCATTAAACTGTGCGCTAACGGCGCTATTAATATCAAAGTCTTGAGTTAGAGAGAAATGGAAACTCTTGACTCGCTTAAAAACCTCTCACAGTCAGTCTTTGCGTCTTTCAAGCGGTCGACTTAGTTCTCCTTACGCCGGCAAATTCGTTATTGAGGTCGCCATGCCAGACCAGTATGGTGAAGAAGCAACTTATCTCCTTTCCGAATTGTTCGAGGTCCCAAAACCAGCTTTACTTCAAGCGCTAGAACCACATCCCACCTGGTCTCCTGACTTGCAGCAAAGCTCGGCTATGGAATCTCGACATTATGCAAGGAGATGGTTTTTTCATGCTAGCGAGACGAACATCCGTCTTGACCTCGTACGAACAAGGAACACGACCATGACCAACGAAAACCACGTCCGCGTCACCGACAATGCAATCGAGACCGCCGAAGCCGAAGCCCGTCACGCCCTGGGCGACGCTTCCAACCGTACGGTGATGTCCAAGTCCGCCCTCCAGGTCGTCGTGACCGACGAAGACGGCCAAGTCACCGAGGACGCCGTCGAAGCCGCCGTCACCGTGAAGCGCAGCCACAAGGTCACGCCGGGCCCCACGAAGTAAACCGCTTCTACCTTGACCGCGAAGGCTTCAGCACCAGGGTAGAGCAACCGAGGACGTGACTTGTGTTACGACCTCGAAAGTCGCTGGAGGAAAGACCTTGCCTTCAGGTCTTTCCCTCAGCGCTCCGTGTACGCAACCCCGAGGAACCATCCAACATGCGCGCACTGACATGGATGCGGGTCACGGCAGCGCTCTTCTGAGTACGTATGCATACCACCTGATGAGTCTCGTCTGACTCGTCGACAAGGTGGTTGCAAACTCTCAGAGGAGTTCTGCAAATGGCTCGTTCTTTCCGCCACGTTCCCATCATCGGCGCCTGCTCCCACACCGACAAGCCGGCCAAGGTCAACGCCAACCGCGCCCTCCGCCGCCGCATCCGCCAGGCGCTCGACATCACCACCGACTTCGACGCGCTCGTCCTCCCCATCGTTCGCGAGAACAGCGACGTTTGGGATTTCCCCAAGGACGGCAAGTGCGTCTTCTACGGTTACGATGACGTCGAGCGTGTTCGCAAGCTGATGCGCAAGTAGTCGTTGACGCCGGGAACCGACGGCCAGCCCAAGGGGTTTTACCACCCCTTGGTGCTGGTTTTTTCTTGAAAATTTTTGTACTATAGATTCTAGTTTTTAAACAATTCAACTATCGAATATAAGAAAACAACCGGACACAAAAAACCCCGAGTGGGGCTTTGTGGCGGCGATCTGCTATCGCACGGCCGGGCGATGGGCTTAGCTGCAGATAGCGAGTACTTCCGCCTCGATCTCGCTGTGGTTGAGGCCCTTGCGCTCGAGGAGGCGACGCATCGCAACGAGAGCATCGTGCCGGGCTGCCAAGGCGCTGTGGCGGTCGCGCAGGCTGGGCTGATTCCCGCCCGTCGTCAG
>CAYTDR010000726.1:1723-4674 GCA_964436185.1 uncultured Candidatus Obscuribacterales bacterium
TCCTGTCTGAAGACCTTCCGGATGTGCTCAACTCGCGCCCTGAGCACCTAGACGTTGGTGTTGTTAGTTCGCCGGGAGGCCTCAGCTCTGCAGAGCGAGCACTTCGGTCTCGATCTGGCTGTGGCTCAGGCCCTTGCGCTTGAGGAGGCGACGCATCGCAACGAGAGCGTCGTGCTGGACTGCCAAGGCGCTGTGGCGGTCGCGCAGGCTGGGCTGATTCCCGCCCGTCGTCAGAGTCGCATAGCGCTGGCAGGCTTCTCGCACGAACGTGCGCAGCTCGGCTTCGGTCCGGGGAAGCATCATGGTGAGCTCCTGTCTGAAGACCTTCCGGATGTGCTCAACTCGCGCCCTGAGCACCTAGACGTATGAAGTAAAC
This sequence comes from uncultured Candidatus Obscuribacterales bacterium, assembly GCA_964436185.1. Taxonomy (GTDB): domain Bacteria; phylum Cyanobacteriota; class Vampirovibrionia; order Obscuribacterales; family Obscuribacteraceae; genus CAYTDR01. The sequence continues at coordinate 2,100 of CAYTDR010000726.1, forward strand.
TGATAAACTTTGATACTAGCACCGGTGGCGCTAAGCAAGTTACTGAAGGAAACTTCTCACTCAACACCAGCGTGTTGTCGAAAACTCTCGGAATTGAGTTAAGAGTGGGTTGTTTAGAGAGAGATTTGTCCTTGATTGCTTAGTGGGCTTTTATATGTAATGTCACCCTAAAACTTAGTACTTATGATGTCAAGGAATGATTAGTACTGAAAAGTATTCGTCTGCAACCAAGAACTAATGCCCTCTGGGGCAATTTGTGGGGGTAGGTTTTGGCAGAAAAATTGATTTTGAGTATCGTATTTGCACCACAGCAAAACATAAAATCCGCCCTGTACGCTACTCGCGGGGCAAAAAGCTTTGATATGGACTTTGCTGCTGGATCTGCAAATTGCAGAGCTCTGATAGCACAGTAGAACAGAACCGACGGATTGAGGGTGCTAGCCACGCTTGATCGACGAGGCTTATCACTTATCACTCAAAACGGAAAATACGATTTCACCGAGCCCTTCGATAAGCGAGGGACATCCATTTCACCCTACAAATTAACGGGCTCGATGCTCCGAATTTTTGTCTCGCTGTTCACCGCAGTACGAGAAATACGGAAGCGATTCACACAATCGCGCCTTCAAATGCAGTATCAGAATTGGTAAGTTCTCGCTCTGCTGAACGCGTATCGAATCGCCCAAAAGCCTTCTATAGCCGCGCTAGGCAGCAAACAAAGTGTGCAAACACACAGTTGATAAATAACTGCTGAATATCAAAGGTCATTGCCTTACAAGTGGCGTACAGCTCGGTTTCTACGCATTTCCATGGTGCAAATACGGTGCTCGAATCTAATTTTACAACCGAAAAGTTACCCCAAAAGCGCCGCCAAACAAGAAGAGATCAAGGTTCCAGTTCAGTCGCACCGGAAATATATAGAGCTTGCAGCTGCAAGTAAAAACTCATAGGGTGAGAAATATATTTATAAACCACCTAAGCAATGCAAAGGAACCTCTCTCTAAAACCGCTGTAAAAGCGCCCTCTCAAGAATTTGTCATGACACGATCGTGTCGCGGGTGAATCTTTCTACAGGTATTTGCATTGCGCCACCGCCGCTAGTGCTTTAGAGCACATCGAGCGAAGCTATAACGTCTAAATGCTCAGGGCGCGAGTTGAGCATACCCGGAAGGTCTCAAAACGAGGAACCCCCATCATGCCGCTCCCCAGGAATGAAGCCGAGCTGCGAGTGTTCGTGCGTGAAGCCTGCCAGCGCTTCGTGAAGCTGACGACGAAGTGCTCCACCGCATGCCTGCGCACGCGCCACCTGGCTTTGATTGCCCAGGAACATGCTGTGGTTGCGATGCGGAAGGTGCTCAAGCGCAAGGGCCTGAGCAGCAGCCAGATCGAGACTGAAGTTCTCGCTCTGCAGAGCTGAGGCCCTCCGGCAAGCTAACAACAAAAACCGTCTAGGTGCTCAAGGCGCTAGTTGAGCACACCCCCAAAGGTCTTCAGACAGGAGCTCATTCATGACGCTTCCCAAAAACGAGACCGAGCTGCGCGTGTTCGCGCGTGAAGCCTGCCAGCGCTACGCGACGCTGACTACGGGCGCGAACAAGCCCAGCCTGCGCGAACGCCACATGGCACTGTCCGCCCAGCACGATGCGCTGGTCGCGATGCGTAAAGTGCTCAAGCGCATGGGTCTGAAGCACAGCCAGATCGAGACCGAGGTTCTCGCTCTGCAAAGCTGAGGCCCTCCGGCGAACTAACAAAAACCGTCTAGGTGCTCAGGGCGCTAGTTGAGCACACCCCCAAAGGTCTTCAGACAGGAGCTCATTATGACGCTTCCCAAGAACGAGACCGAGCTGCGCGTGTTCGCGCGTGAAGCCTGCCAGCGTTACACGACGCTGACGACGGGCGCGAACCAGCCCAGCCTGCGCGAACGCCACATGGCGCTGGCCGCCCAGCACGACGCTCTGGTTGCGGTGCGCCGCCTCCTCAAGCGCAAGGGCCTCAGTCGCGTCCAGATCGAGGCGGAGATTCTCGCCATCTGCAGCTAACCCCGACCGCCTCGGGACGAACAGTAATTGCCCGAACACAAAGCCCCAAAGTGGGGTTTTGGTTTTGAAAATTTTTCTTTTATATTCGATAGTTGACTCCGAAAAGACCCACAACTCCACAGTGTTCGGATTCAGTGGTCTTGAATTAAATTGTGCAGAAGACATGCAATCGTCAACACTGCAGGCCGGAACCCCGCGTGTAGAGACAGCTCTGGAATGTGTTCAAGCGAACCTCAGCCTTCGGCGCGGTTTTTGATGTTTGTCTTGGAGTACTTTCGCAGCAACGCCACACAATGCGCGCCCTCAGACAATGGCGCGCACTTCATTTGAATTTTAGATCCATATGGTTCCAAGAACGAAGTGAAAGACCGGACCGCGATGGCGAAACCTGTGGGTTTTCTCTCCATCGAGGTGAGTGTTTTTCTCTTTGCGCTAAGTCGTTTACTTGGTCGGAAGATTTCACAATTAAATCGCACGAATCGCGGTATACCGGGTGATTGATTCTGTCTGCTTTTCAGACCATCATGGTCACATGG
>CAYTDR010000727.1:0-4668 GCA_964436185.1 uncultured Candidatus Obscuribacterales bacterium
CATGAACAGATGGGAGTTTCGCGCTGGATGGAACGAAATTCGTACGTATCGATCGCAATTTCGTGTGCTACACAATCAGTATGAAAATCCCCGAAAGATTGAAAACTGGTAACTAGGAGCGATTTTAATGGAAGCTACATGTAAAAGTCTCAAGCTTGGTCGGAGCGATTACAAACGGATGAGTGATGCAGACCTTATTACCGCGTGCAAGCAGCACGATGAGTTTGCGGTTAATCAACTTCTCCACCGTCATAAACAAACTATTGCATTGATGATTTACAACCTGGCTCCGGATTGGCTGGATACCGCTGATCTGGTTCAAGAAGCGAACATTCGGGTCTGGCGGTCAATAAAGCATCTTAAGAATCCTGGCGCATTTAAGAGCTGGTTGAGAAAGATTGTCACGAACCTATTTTATGATGAGTTGCGGAAACGACCCAGCGAAGGACAGGTTCTTTCAATTGATGAGCCCGTTGGCTCGGAGAATGGGGATGAGTCACTGGTGCGCGAAATCGAAGATGAATCGAGCCGACCGGAAAGTGCGATTTTGGCGAATGAGCTTGGCGAAATGGTGGCAAGCGCCCTTGTAACACTGCCACGACAATTCAGAACAGCAGCCGTCCTGCGAGATATTGAAGGGTTGTCTTATGAAGAGATTGCGGTCATTACTAATACCGAGATTGGTACCGTCAAATCCAGAATCGCCAGGGCGCGTTCTAAACTACAGAAGCGGCTGAGTGCGTATTTGAAGGACTGCGCCTAATAAATTTGTAAAGTGGCCGGATGGAGTGCACCGCAAGCGGTATCATCCATTGAACTCAATCCGACTCACTTCATATAATGAAATATGCAGGCGTTTGTGCTCGGAGGGAGCAGACCACCCAGGCAGTGAAGGCGCCTCGCCAAGCCTCGGTAGAGATGCAGGCGCTCCGTCCGATCTAACAGCATCCGCTATAACTGCATGACGAGCCAACGGACTGGCCCAACAAGCACCACTCATTGTGCTATCAATTCATCAACGTGAAGAACGGAACCAAAATGGCTCTTTGACGTCTTCCAGGAAATAAGGAGATCTAAATCAATGAATACTATCAAGACGATTATCTCAGTAGTCACGCTCGTAACATCGCTAATATTGGCAGTCGATCAGCTAAGGAAGGCCATCGACGTTTTACGAGAAAAGAAAGCTAAGGAAGAGGAATCGGGCTCGTATCGTCGATCCGACGCGGTTGCTTGACCGAGGGAATTGAACGCATTTGTCTCCTTGATTGGGAATAGTTGGCATGACGCCGAGCAGACAGGAACAGCCATCAGGGCTTCCTAGCCCCTTGGCTGTTTTTTCGTGCTGGGAATTACTTGTATTTTATGCAAAGCGATGCACGCGAGTCGGGTGAGACGGCCTAGCTGAACTATGACTCGGGTGATCGATACATTCATGGATCGTCCCGAACTGGTCGAGGGAATTCTTATATCGCTTAGTCCAATTCATTGGGCTAACAGTCGTAAGGTGCTGTCAGTCAGGATTTCAGCGCTAACAGGCTTTCGACGTCATTCTTCTCATCCAGAATATCCTCCCAGACATCACCCCGCTCCTGCAGTATCGCTGGAACCGTGTTGACCGTAAAGTCAGTAGGAAAGACATTCTCGAGATCATCCCACTCCAGAGGCATTGATACAGTCGCTGTCGGCAGGCTTCTTACCGAGTAGGGCGAGGGGAGCGTTTTGCTTCGACCGTTCATATTGTGATCGAAGAACACTTTTCCCGTGCGGTTCTTCACTGCCCATTCCATCGTCATATCTTTGTCATGTTCGATGAGAAGATGCCGGCCGATTATTCCCGTGATATGGCGGACGGTATCATAAGGAAGGTCGCGCATAATGGGAATGTATATATGCAACCCTGTTCGTCCTGAGGTTTTTATGAAAGTCTTGAGACCCAGTTTGTCCAGGATTTCTTTCGCTGCACGCGCAATCTCACATGTCTTCTTGAACCCCTGTCGGTGCAACTCTGGTTCCTCTCCCTTCCCTTCTTTTCCACTGTAGAGATACGGGTCGAGATCTATCACCATGTAGTCCGGGTAGTTCATCAAGGATTTTTCAATGTTGGCAGCCGAACCGGTGAATGTAAGCGGTCTTTCCTCCCCATCTGGTTCAGGGTCTATTCGGGTATGAGTAACGTGCAGCTCCAGGTCCGCGATCTGACCGAGCCAGACTAGCGTGGGTAGATTGTTGCAGATGATAAATTTTCCATCGGCCTTGTTGGCTTCGGAGAAAAGCTCGACGGTTTCAACAAACTCAGGCAGCTTATGGGGCCAGTGTTTTTGATAGAACTTCTTTCCTGATACTCCGTTTGGATATCTAATCAAAGTAAGCGGCCGCCCAATCAGGTGGTGCAGAAGTGAATCCGATATCTGGCACAGGTATTGTATGTAGTGCTTCTTTGTAATCGGATCATTGTTGCCCGGCCAGAGAGGCTTGTCGAGATTGGTCAATCCAATTTCACAGGAACCAACCGATACAGTAAGTGCTTGCTTGGTCGAATTCTCTAGCTGCTCCAACACCTCGGCTACATCAGCATCGCTTACGTGCTTTTTGTGATTTGTCTTGCGGCTTGGCGATTTTGTCTTCCGTTCCGACGTTTTCGCATCTTCTTTCATGCCACCATTCCCGTTGCGAGACTTTGACTTGCCATTCGTTCCTGCCGTTTTTGCTTCTTGTTTCAAATCGGATAAGGTGCGCCCAGTTATCACTGAATGCTCATCTTTGGTGACATCTTCGGTTTCAGATGCATATTGGTCCGTGTGTTTAATCAATAGCCACTGATTGTCCTCTTTCTTCATTCGAACAAGTGCCCAGGATCCCTTTAACTTCTCACCCAGGAGCACGACGGATAGCTTGCCTTCATCGAGACCCTTTCGGACCAGCCTCTCCGATTCTTTTCGACTCAGGTGCTCAGGGTCGATATCCGCGGGTGTAAATATTCCACGATCCCAGACGATAACCTCCCCTGCACCATATTGTTTCGGTGGAATCACACCCTCGAATTTTCGATATTCAAACGGATGATCTTCAGTTCGCACGGCCAGGCGTTTATCATGCGGATTTAGGGACGGACCTTTTGGTATCGCCCAGGACAGCAGGACTCCATCGCATTCAAGCCGAAAGTCGTAATGCAATCGGCTAGCATCGTGTTTCTGCACCACGAAGGCCAGATGTTTCTCCCTCCCGGATTTCTTCTTGCCGGGTGGTTCTTTCGTCTTTTTGAAATCTCTTTTTTTGTTATAGTCCTCGAGCATGGTGCCTCCAGTTAAGGCAATTTCTCACGCGGATCGATGACGATGTTCAGTTGGTGGTCAGTGGATCGATCCTATAGTATTTGCGCGTTCGCTTCAAGAACCTCTAGCTCGTTTGTGCGAATACTCTCAACAGATCGCTCACAATTCAGACCTTCACTATGCGTGGCATGACAAACCAGAGCATTATCATTGTTGTTGCACAACCAGTGGCGACGACGCCCGCCAGGTAGAAGTTGTGCAGCACCATGGTGCCAATGATGAACGTGTCGAACGATAGAGAAAGCAATAGGGGAATCAGTGCAAGTGCTATCAGTCTTGGTAACCAAGGCGATGAACTTGCATGATACACATGCCGTGTTTCGCTGTCTGTCATATGCTGCCGGCGTTATGAGCAGCGCGGCTGCCAGGATCGTCAAAAGGAGTGCCGCGAAGTGCAGATCCTTCAGCGGTTCGCTGAGCGAAGTGAATACGGGGTTAAATACTGCAATCAACTGAAATCCGAACAACGCCTGAATACCAGGGAGAATCATTCTTGCCTCGTCTAAGGTGTTGGTCAGTCGTTCTTTGGGTTTCAGCGTGCTTTCTTCTTTCTCCAGATCGTCGTCTTCTTCTTTTCGCTCTGTCTGTTTAAACGATTTTGGTGGTCTAAGGCTCACCATCGAACTCTTCCTCTTTACTATAAACAAGAACCGGCTGGACTTGCGGCCAGCCGGTTTGAAGGAGATGATCCTTCCTTGTCAATTAAGATGACAAACTCACCACACAATTTGCGAGTTGCTCTTTGATGGAATCTGTTTGTTCGGCTCGCTGCCTATCCGCAGCAACCACCTTCTTTATCGTCTCCATCGCTGTCATGCTCATGTCGTTCTTTTTCAGCAGTGTCTTTCGGTTTGGGTTCTTTCTCGTTGAATTTCTTTTCTTCCTGCTGTTTGTCTTTGCCTTTGTTTTCTAGGTTTTTTTCTTTTTCTTTGGTTCCCATGTTTCTCTCCTTCGAGTTTCCAACCTTGATTGAGATTCACAAGATTCGCTGACGCTTACGAAAAGTTTGTTGGCATGCTGACTCAATCATCGGATTCATGCGTCACTCTCCATCCTTTTATTTAGCATGCAATTTTGGACGTGGTGGCAACAGATCCAGCAATCACCGGAAAGCAGCATGGGCAAGCCCGCAGGATGCTATGACATCCTCATGCAATCATATTCAGCAAGGTTGAGTGGAGGTTTTGATGATGATACAAAGTTTCGATTTATTAGAGTATCAGCATATCGCAAGGAATTCTAATTCGCCGAAAAAGCTATTCGAGCTTTGGGATACTGTTTGTAAGCAGTATGAGCGAGGGAGAATCGGACAGTACGAGATGGATGAGATGAA
>CAYTDR010000728.1:0-4666 GCA_964436185.1 uncultured Candidatus Obscuribacterales bacterium
TTCATTGTTTGTTGACTCCCTCTGTCCGTGCCTTACGTTGCAAGTCGAGAATATAAAGGAAAGATTTAGACGGACTACAGGTACTTTATTGATCCGGGCGAGGCCTGGCAACTAAACAATCGCTAAGGCTGAATAGCTACTCTGAGTACTCCTTGATATCAAGTTGCCATACTATCTCTCGAGATGCGCTAAAACAGGTAGCCGTCGAGACTGAAAGAATCTGTTCATGACAAGAAGTAACTAAAAAATGCGGCGATCCATGTAGTTCACAAGATTTATCTTGCCCTGTCATTCCACAACTTTCCGCCATCTAAGAGCGTTTCCAAGTATGAACAGTCGAGCCCGAGGTTCATTGCTATTGCTCGCGTCATAGCCTTCATCACGTACACTATCTTTATTCTTGACCTTCACCCAGGTTGTGAGGGAACGAGAGTCCTCAATACGAGGGAAGCAGATAACGGTGGAGGGAGACGCAGTGCAAGCGCATGCTGGTTTGTCTGAGCGCAGTGAGCTCGAGTCAAGGGTTATGAAATGTCTGGTCAAAGAAAACCTTGATACTGATGGCCTTACGCTTCGTTCTGATGTCAAAATTCCATCAGTGCAATCTGATGAAGTAAGAATCAAGGTGATTGCCACCGCAGTTTGTGGCACGGACAAGAGCATCTACAGCAGCTCCACATCGGATGGAATTCGCCGAGAGATGCAACGTTACATCAGCGAAGATCAGTCATACTCGCCTATCATCATCGGTCACGAGTTTTGCGGCATCGTTGATGAGGTTGGCTCCGGCGCTGGTGGAGCACGTTCTGCGGATGTCCCAGCCGAGCACCGGGTGGAAGTCGGCGATTATGTGACCGCTGAGATGCACCTTTCTTGTGGTCACTGTCTATTGTGTCGCATAGACAACGAACATATCTGTACGAGAGTGAAAGTCAAGGGCGTTCACCTTGACGGATGCTTCGCGGACTATGTTTCTGTCCCATATCAAAACGTGATTCTGCTCGGCAAGGGCGGAGATCAATCTCTAATTCCTCCACGCATCGGCGCTATGCTGGACGCTTTCGGCAATGCAGTTCATACAGTCTATGAAGCCGATGTTCGAGGGAAATCTGTGGCAATACTCGGAGCCGGTCCTCTTGGTCTCATGGCGGCGGTTCTCTGCCGAGAGTTTGGCGCAGCGCGAATTTATCTGACCGAAGCGATGGATGTCGAGAGAAGATTTTCTCTTGCATCGCAGTTTGGCACTCAGTATTGTTTCGACGTCTCTAAAGGTTCGGAGAAACTCTATGCCGAGGTCGAGAAGCGAGAAAGCATGGCCAATGGCGTCGATGTAGTTCTGGAGATGTCCGGTTCGCCCATGGCTTATAACGACGCTTTTCGTATCGTACGTAATGGCGGAACGGTTCTTCTTCTTGGTATCACGCGGAAACCGCTCACTGATTTCGATATCGCCAATGGTGTGATCTGGAAAGGAGTGACGGTCAAGGGAATCTTCGGGCGGAAGATGTTCGACACCTGGGAAACCATGCTGCGGCTCCTTCAAGCCGAACATCTAGATCTGCAATCCAAGCTCGAAGCGATTCTTTGCCCGCAGTCTTATCGACTTTCCGAGTTCGATGAGGCTTTCGCTAAACTAGTCTCCGGCGAGCATATGAAACTCGTATTTACGCCCTAAAAACAGTCCGTCAGGCCCGCGTGTCAGATGAACTCTATGCGGGTATGAAGTACACTAACATGATATTCCACTCGAAATTGAGTCGGAATGAATCACTGCTTGACTATTAGAATGGTGCCTTGCAACACTCGCTAATTTTCATAGAGCTAAACAACAAAAAAAAATGCACTCAAGGTATCTATTGCTACTGAAGTTCGATTGATTAAGATTTCAATGAGAGGAGCCGGCAAATGAATCCAAAGCAGCTTTATGAGGCAATGTCTACAGAACTGCAAAAAGCTCAGGAGTCCAAGACCTACAAATATGAGGTTCCTCTCGACAGCGACCAGGCAGGCGTTGTTATGGTCGACGGCAAGCTGTGTGTGATGCTCGCGTCAAACAACTATCTCGGTCTGTCCAACGACAGCTGGGTCAAGGGAGCCGCATCACATGGAATGGCCAACTACGGCTACGGACTGGGATCGGTCCGCTTCATCTGCGGGACACAAAAAATTCATCTGGAATTGGAAGAAAAGCTGGCAAAGTTTCTCGGAACAGAAGCTGCCATTCTCCACTCCTCATGCTGGTCGGCCAATGAAGCCTTTTTCTCCACACTGAGCAATGCCAAGTTCGGTCAAACTGAATACCGCGATATCATATATAGTGACGCGCTTAATCATGCCAGCATCATAGACGGTATCAGACTGGCAAGACAATCTTCCAAGAACATGGATCTTCGACCATACAAGCACAATGATCTCCAAGATCTGAAGCAGGCTCTGGAGGAGAATAAGAGCAAAGGCTATCGACTGACCGTCATCGCAACCGACGGTGTATTCAGTATGGAAGGCGAGCATGCTGATCTTGCGGCGCTCGTGCAGATTGCAAAGGATTACGATGCGATTCTATTCGTGGATGATTCCCACGCCACAGGCGTGCTCGGCAAAACAGGCAGAGGAACGCCGGAGCATTGTGGAGTACACGGTCAGATTGATGTCATTACAGGAACGTTCGGAAAGGCGCTTGGTGGTGCTGCCGGTGGTTTCGTCGCCGGCAAGAAAGAGTTGATTGACTTCCTCAGGCAGAACTCGAGACCGTATACATTCTCGAATTCGCTTCCTCCATCAATCGTGTGTGGAACCATCGAGGCCATCAGAATTCTTGAAGACGATATAGGGTTGGTCGAGAAGCTGCATGCCAATACCGATTACTTCCGAAAGAGAATCAAGGAACTCGGATTCAAGATCATCGAAGGAACACATCCTATCTGTCCGGTTATGCTGGGGGAAGCCTCGCTCGCCATGGACATGAGCGACCAGTTGCTCAAGGAAGGTGTATACGTTCGTGGTCTCTGGTACCCTGTGGTGCCGCAGGGAGAAGCCAGGCTGCGCTGCCAGATTTCTGCTGCTCACACACGTGGAGACCTGGACCATGCGCTCGATGCGTTCAAACGCGTGGGTAAAAAGCTAGGCGTTGTTTCCTGACTATCTCAAAGCCAAGACGAAAGCCCATATTCCGGAACGTGGTGTAGGGGACACACGTGGAGACCCGGATCTTGCGCTCGATGCGTTAAGCGCGTGGGTACGGACAAGCCGGCATCGCAATCCGCGTGAGAATCGAACAAATGCATCCAAGCCCAGCGGATGACTTAGAGAACACCTGCCGAACTCTCAGCAGGGGCAGAATCTGCTGTGCCGGCGTTGCTCTCCGCGATCAATTGGCGACCGAACACCTTCTTCACGTTGTGTCCACCGATCATCTGACCGACTAGAGACTCCGAATATCCGAGCAAAACAGGGTTTCGCGTCAACAGTGCCAGTTGATAGTTGTCCAGGGCCATATGAGCTTCTTCATTTAGCACTTTCCATCTGCTTTCCAGACGCTTGTCCAGATACAGCTCCTTCATGAGCTTGCATTGTTCCGGCCCACCAGTCGCCATCACGAATGCCAGCAATGCGGTTTTTGCTGCGGGTCCAACGAACGTCGGAGTTAATGAGGCGGCGCCTAACAATGTTTGCACCACACTGGACGAAACTCGGGCAAACTTCGAGCGCTGATTGTACTTGTGAATGTGCTTCTTGATCTGATGGACGACCTGGTCATCCTCCAGCGAAAGCTCCATTAGCTCTCGATGTTTAGCCTGTTTGCCCTGCACATCCCAGGTAGCCTTGCCGTAAAGCTCGTCCGGAACATTGATGTTAGCTACCATATCAACGAGTCGCTGTTTCGCCTTTTGCGCAGCTTCCTCGCCAACCAACTCCTTCAATGAGGTGATACCGGATGCGGTGACTTCATCCGCTCGGGTCTTGTCTTCCATGCCGAGACCCATGGCGATCTGCATCATGCTGGACACGACCTTGAGATGCATTTCGTCGACATGTTTTTGTCTTGCGTACTCAGCAGAAGCCTTGCTTTTCAGTTGAACATTTTCATCAAGAATGGCATTACCAGCCTCGATCGATGGACCGAACCCTCTGAATGGAATAACGTAGTTGGTGGCATCCTTGGACTCAGCGATGACTCGCTGAACCTTCTTGTTATAGTGTCCCACCTTCTCATCAAACACCTTCGATCGAGGATCGCGTTCTAGCGCTGTCTCGAGTAACTCGTCAATATGGCTGGAGATCGTCTCGTATGGATCTGAGAAACTGATCGTACCTGAAAGGTTTTCCGGCGAAGCTTCTTCTCTGTCCTTGAGTCTGCGAATCGCAATTGTCTTTTTGACTAGTGTCAAGGGACCAGTGATGGGAAGAGACCAGCCACTCAGGGCATGCGATTTACCGGCGACGGTGGCAGGATTGTCGGATAACTCATCTGCTTGGGATTCCGAGCCTGGCTCGGTCTGTTCAGCTGTCGGCTGCTGATCTTTGAAAGAATCATTGATCGTTATTGCAAAACTGGAGTGAGAGGAGTCGTCTTGCTTCTCTGCGGTACCACTATCAGTAGTGGCATTGACTGGGGTCGCCAGCAATGTCAACGTATATAGAAATGAGAGTACTTTGAAATGACGAT
>CAYTDR010000729.1:0-4662 GCA_964436185.1 uncultured Candidatus Obscuribacterales bacterium
GTACGTATCGTACGACTGAGCTAAGAGTATCGACACGCTTCTTCAGCTCGGTGCCTTCTTTGTTTCTGGTGATCAGACCTAGAATTCGATTGGAGAGCGAGTCAGCGCACTTCAGTGCAATCGCGGTGAGGAATAGCGCGAAAAGAACGTCCACACCGGAAGTTTCGCCCCATTCCTTGACATCGGAAACATATTCATCCAACTCCTTTATACGCCGAACCTTGTGAGGCTTCCGCTTTGGCTGCGAGCTGGCAGCATTTGAATTGTTTGAAGATCGCGTGGAGGGATAATTTTTCACCTGTAGCGATGGTGGCTGGTCGGTTGAAGTGCTTGTTTGATCGGCCGTGGCAGGCTCTTCTGTACTTCCGTCTGCGGTTGCTGCGTCAGGTGTTCCCTCGTCCGTTGCTTGCGCCTCAGGCTGCTGCTCCGTCGTCTCAGAGGTTTGTTCGTCCTCATGAGTGACTTCTTGCGAGCCTGCATCGGCTTCATGTTTCGGGGTACTTGCGTCTGTCGGGTTCGCCGCATGCTCGGCAGCAGTCCTGTCTTCATGAGATTGACAGAACCCGGGCCAGGCCAAAGTATTGGTGATAATGACGAGGGCGATGAGGACCAGAATCCGCATAGAGCTCCTTTTCTATGGTGTGTGCGGACGAACAACCAGGGTTGTAAAGCCCAACCATTGTATTAGTTTGCCGGTGACTATGCGACCAGCGCATTGTCAACCGTCACACACTCGTTACCTGGCGGCAACTTTCCAGGCCGATTGCATTCAGTTTCCGGGCGACAATCCGCTAATTTCTTTGGGTCTTTAGAGCACAGTTAACCATTGCTCATATGCATGAGTTTTGGCTATAAGGCTGAGGATCTCGAAAAGGCGAACTATTCGGGTACATAGTTTATGTGCCGTGCCGCGAAGGCGGCAACATTCGTAGTTAATCGAACGTCCATCTGCCTGTTTACTCGTAACTTTGGCCCGGTGCTCGCTAGCAGGTCTGCCTTCAAGCTGGATTAGAAGGCTGCACAAGCCGGATCGATAACGTATTATGGTGATGGCAAAGTAAAATGGAATTGGACGAGAGCAACAAACCGCTTACCATGCTTCAGGAACAACTTACTACAGCTAAGAAGAAGCAAAAGAAAGGCAAATTCAAAACGATGGCGATTGCAGGCGCCATCGTTCCGGTGGCAGCCTTCTTCGTATACCAGATGTCATCCGGAAAAAGCGCACCTGATGACCAGTGGCTGAAGAACACCACAACGGTTAAGCGAGGGACAATCGACCTGACCATTTCCGCGTCCGGGACAGTCAGACCGGTGCATGAAGTGAAGATCAGCCCCAAGGTTACTGGTCTCGTCAAACGGTTACTTGTCGAGCAGGGTGCCAAAGTGAAGAAAGGCCAATTGCTCGCCTTGATGGACGACAGTAACCTCATTGGACAAGTAGATGCCGCCAGGTCAGCGGTGAACCTCGCCGAGGCCACCTACGACAAGGCGGTCAATGGTAATCGCCCTCAAGAGATTGCTCAGGCAGAAGCTCAGGCGCACAAAGCCGAGGACGGTGTGAGCTTCGCACGCCAGGCGCTCAATCGTGCATCCGCTCTGGTCAAGTCGCGCAAAGAAGAGCTTATCAGGGACAAAACCAACGCCGGTCGCATGACGCAACTGGCCAAAGAAGGCGCTGTTTCTGATCAGGAACGGTTAAACGCAGTCACACTAAACAATGTAACTTCAATTTCTCTTGAACAGGCCAATCAGGAGCTGCGGCAGGCGGACTCGACTCTTGCTCAGGCGAAGGCAGAGGTGGAGACAGCCAAACAGCAGTTCAGCCTCCTCAAGGCGGGTTCAAGAGAAGAAGATATCCGTGCCGCTCAACACGAGATGCAACGAGCAAAAGGACAGCTCAATTTTCTTCAGAGCCAATTGAATGATACGAGGATTCGAGCGCCGTTTGACGGCATCGTATCGCAGAAGTACGCGGATGAAGGCGCGATCGTGGCACCGACCACGGCATCAGCCACCACTTCTGCTACATCGAGTTCTATCGTCTCCCTGGCTGGCGTACTCGAGGTTGTTGCCTTCGTCTCCGAAACAGACATGAGTCACTTGAAGGTCGGCCAAAAGACTCAAATCATCGCCAATGCCTATCCGGATCGAACATTCCATGGCACGATAAAATTGATTGCACCGGCTGCGGTGGTAACTCAAAACGTCACCACATTCGAGGTCCATTCCTCAATCGACGATGACAAATCGGAAGCTTTGATGTCTGGAATGAACGTCAACACGGAGTTTCATGCCGGCAAGCTGCAAAACGTTCTGCTGGTCCCGACAGTCTGCGTGATCACCGAAAAAGGTAAGACCGGAGTGCTCACCGCCGAAAAGAACGGAAAGCCGAAATTCCGCTCGATCAAGTCCGGACGCACTGCCGGAGACAAGACACAGGTGCTTGAAGGAATAGAACAAGGAGACAAGGTGTTCCTCGCCCTCTCTGAGGAGCAGCTCAAAGCTCGCGGCTATACGACTGAGGGCGGCGGCTTCGGAGGTGGAGGCGGCGGTGGCGGCGGCAGAGGCATGGGTCTACCTCGCGCTGGGCGTCACAGATAGGCTATGTCTTTCTGGGAATTGATAAAACTCGGCTGGCAAGGAATCATGTCTAATCGACTGAGGAGCTTCCTCACCATTACCGGTATCACATTCGGTATCGGGGCGGTAATTGCTCTTCTGGCAGTCGGCAAAGGCGCGCAGATGGATGCTGATGAACAGATTAAGAAGCTAGGCTCGAACATCCTCTATCTGCGTGCAGGCTCGGCCAACGTCAACAATGTGAGCATGGGAATGGGCAGCTCCGCCACTCTCACTCTGGCTGACGCGGAAGCTATTAGAGATATGTGCCCGGCTGTGGAAGGTGTTGCACCTGGAATCAACTCCAATCTACAAGTGCAAGCGGGAGGACAGAACATTCTTACGTCTGTGGTTTCCACACTGCCCACATATCAGAAAGTTCGTAACTTCTATGTAGAGAGCGGAAGGTTCTTCAGTCAACCGGACATGGAGCAGAACGCTCGAGTTTGTGTCTTGGGGCAAACAGTAGCAGAGAATCTATTTCAAAACAGCAAGCAATCACCTCTAGGCGCGAAGGTTCAGATCAAAGGAGAGAATTTCGAAGTTATTGGCATCATGGAGAAGAAAGGCTCAAGCGGATTCTCTGATATGGATGACCAGGTCCTGGTGCCTATAACTACCGCCTACAACAGGCTTTTGGGCTTCAATGCAGCGACGGGAAAGTCGGTCAACTACATTTTGGTGCAAGCAAAAGGCGAAGAAAATATTGGTGCAGCTCAGTTCCAAATAGTCAATCTACTGCGCCTTCGCCATGGCATAAAACCACCCATGGTGGACGACTTCTACATGCGTTCGCAGCAGGACTTGCTAAAGACCAGCCAACAGATGACGGGGCTTTTCACAGTTCTACTGGGTGCTACAGCGGGCATTTCATTGCTCGTCGGCGGCATAGGCATCATGAATATCATGCTTGTCTCCGTGAGCGAGCGAACCAGGGAGATCGGTATTAGAAAAGCAGTCGGCGCGAGACACAAGGACATAATGATGCAGTTTATCGTCGAGGCAACCGTACTCTCACTTACAGGCGGCCTGTTTGGTATCGCAGTTGGTTACGGAGGCGCCTATGCATTGACTTACGTTATGCCGTTTCCCTCGGTAGTCACTATCCAGTCGGTTATGCTTGCATTCCTCGTCTCAATCCTGGTCGGGCTCTTCTTTGGCATCTATCCAGCCAGACGCGCCGCGCTTCTCGATCCGATCGTCGCGCTGCGAACTCAATGAGGTAGTCGCTTGATTCAGCTAAAGAACATTCGACACGTCTACGGCTCGGAGGCTAACCCGGTTATCGCTCTTCACGACCTTTCACTGACAGTCAGGGAAGGAGAGTTTATTGCCATCATGGGAGCGTCAGGCTCTGGTAAATCGACTTTGATGAACCTCATCGGTTGTCTTGACAGACCGATGTTCGGCACCTATATTCTCGACGAAGCCGAGATTCACACGTATGATGAAGACGAGCTTGCCACCATCAGAAACAAGAAGTTGGGTTTCGTATTCCAGCAGTTCAACTTGCTGAATAAAATTTCCGCGATGGAAAACGTCATGCTCCCCCTGGTCTACGCGGGAGTAAAGGTCGATGAAAGACTAAATCGCGCCCAGGAGATGCTTACGCTCGTCGGTCTTGCCGACCGCATGCACCACACGCCGGTCGAACTCTCGGGCGGGCAGCAGCAACGAGTCTCCATGGCCCGAGCCCTGGTCAACAAGCCACAAGTGCTCCTTGCCGACGAGCCGACCGGCGCACTGGACAGCACCACGTCCGACGAGATTATGCAGTTGCTGGTCAACCTTCACAAAGGCGGGTTGACCATAGTCCTGGTTACTCACAACAGCGAAGTCGCCACCTACGCCGATCGAGTCGTCACCCTGAAAGATGGACGCATCATAAGTGATACCAGGGTCCGATAGCCGACGATCGTAATTCTTCAGCAGGCATCTAGAACTCTTCATCCTCGGTATAGACCTGCTCCATACGCATTAACTCATCGTTATCCATAAGGCTTGGTCAGTTGCTCGATAACAGGTAGCGCTTCATGATCC
>CAYTDR010000730.1:0-4644 GCA_964436185.1 uncultured Candidatus Obscuribacterales bacterium
GCACTCACCACCGACGGTGTCGGTACGAAGCTCTTGATCGCCCTGGAGGAGAACAAGTTCGATACCATCGGCATAGATCTCGTGGCTATGTGCGCCAACGATTTGCTCTGCGTGGGAGCTACTCCGCAAGCCTTCCTCGACTACTATGCGACCGGCAAGCTCGATGAACGAGTGAGCGATGATCTGATGAAGGGAATTGTAGAAGGCTGCGATCGCGCCGGAATGATTCTCGTCGGCGGCGAGACGGCCGAGATGCCCGATGTCTATGAGCACGGACACTTCGATCTGGCTGGTTTCGCTATGGGCACTGTCTCCCAGGAGGCGTTGCTTACAGGCAAAGATCTAAAGATCGGTGATGTTCTCATCGGTGTCGCATCCAGTGGCATTCACTCCAACGGCTGCTCTCTGGCACGCAAGCTAATCACTGCTGATTCTCCTCTGCGCAACCAACTTCTCAACCCGACATTGATCTACACCAAACCAGTGGTACGTCTGCTCAATGAGTATCCCGGAGCGATCAAGGCGCTGGCTCACATCACCGGTGGTGGCTGGACCAATATCACGCGTGCCAACAACACTCTGGGTTATGAGATCACTGACCACTTGCCGATCCCAGACATCATGATGTACATGAGCGGAAAGATTAAGGCGCAAGAGATGTATAAGACTTTCAACATGGGAATCGGACTTTGCGTCATCGCCAGCGAGGAGAACGTCGACCGTATAGTGAAGACCTTCACTGACAACGATTTCACTGCCAAGCGCATAGGGCAGATTGCGGGCAAGAAGCCCTATCTGAAGATCAAAGGAGCTCTTAACGGCGCCGAGGACCTGGAATACCAGGTATCTGCCTGATGAGAGTTGATGAGAGGACAATGAGCAACCACCTACCAGCACCCAAAAGCAGCACCACCGGCGACCTTCGTCGCGGGTTGGCTGCATACAGTCGACTGGCAGTGTGCAGGTCCTCGAATAAGGAACGAGCAAAGCGAGTATTCGAGCTTTCCTCCACACAACAAGGTTTTTCTTCGTTACCAAATTGGCGGGCTGCCAAACAACTACAACCAAATAAGACAGGAGATTGAAGGATGCCTACGGCTTTGATAAGCGTTTCCAACAAGAGCGGTTTGATCGAGTTCGCTCGCAGTTTGCGCAACGATCATAATTACGAAATAGTCGCCACCGGCAGCACGGCGAAACATCTCCAGGACAACGGTGTGGACTGTCGAACTGTGGACAGCGTGACAGAGTTTCCCGAAATTTTGGATGGACGAGTGAAGACTCTACATCCGAAGATATTTGGTGGCATTCTGGCTCGCAATACCGAAGAACACAAAAAAGCTTTGGTCGAACACAAAATTCCTTCGATAGATCTAGTTATCGTCAACCTTTATCCCTTCGAAAAGAAGCTCACCGAGAAGCTTGAAGAGGCTTCGATGATCGAGGAGATCGACATCGGCGGAGTGACTCTAATCAGAGCTGCCGCCAAGAACTTCGATCGTGTCTCGATCGTTTGCCTCCCGGAGCAGTACGATCGTGTGCTGGCTGCCTATAAAGCCGGTGGTCCTGATAAGTCTCTGCGTCGCGAACTGGCTGCAGAAGCGTTCGACCGAACGATGAAATATGATACCGCCATCTCCACCTACGTGAAGGAGCAGGTACGTCTGGTTGGTGATGCCAAAGCTGATGGAGAGGACGACTCCGCTGCTCTGCCTGAGCGCATGGATGTCAGCCTATCCCAGTACCAGGTGCTGCGATACGGTGAGAACCCTCATCAGTCGGCGGTCTGGTATGCAGCCGAGCGCCATTCGCAGAAGGTGGAGAAAGAAGTAGTGTTCCCGCCTTTCAATCAATTGCAGGGCAAAGAGTTGTCCGCTAATAATATAGTGGATACCTACGCACTGGTCCGCATCCTGCGCGAGCTGGAAGGTCCAGGCGCCTGCATCATCAAGCATAACAATCCCTGCGGAGTTGCTCTCGGTGCCACCGTTCGTGAGGCCTTTGATAAGGCTCTGGCTACCGATCCTGTCTCCGCATTCGGTGGCATCTTCGGGTTTACGGAAACCGTCGACGAGTCTCTTGCCGAAGAAGTGGCGAAGGGGTTCGTAGAGATCGTTCTTGCTCCTGACTATACCGCCGGTGCCCTCGATGTCTTCAAGAAGAAGAAAAACGTTAGGGTGCTCGCCATCAAGCCAGAGCTTCTGCATCCGTCGGAATTCGATCTCTGGCACGCACGAGATTTGCAGGATTTCGGATGGATCGTCGAAAGAAGCGACGAACCACCTGTAGAGGCAGCAAATTTTGAATGCGTTACCGGTTCCGTCAATGAAGAGCGCCAGGAAGACATCAAGTTTGCCTGGGGAGTAGTTAAACACCTGACTTCCAACGCTATCTTCATCGCCAAAAACGGCAAGAGTTTCGGATTTGGTATCGGCCAGACAAGCCGTATATCATCGGTGAAGATTGCTCTCGAGCAAGCCGGAGAAGAGGCCCGCGGCGCGGTCATGGCATCTGATGCCTTCTTCCCTGCTACCGACAACATCGAGGCAGCAGCAGCGGCTGGCATCTCCGTGATTGTTCAGCCCGGCGGCAGCATCAAGGACAAAGAAGTAATCGATGCGTGCAGAGCAAACAAGATTGCTATGCTGTTTACGGGTCAGCGATGTTTCAAACACTAGGTGATAGCGAGCGAATGCTAGCTTTGTAATCCAGCGCTGGAAAGGAGGCGAAACCGCAATGGCAAGTCCAGCTTTCGTGGGCATAATCATGGGAAGTTCTTCGGACTATGACACTATGCGTAGTGCAGAAGACATACTCGTTGATTTCGGGGTGCCCTACGAAATCTCGGTAGTGAGTGCTCACAGAACACCTGAGCTAATGTACGAGTACGCCAAAAATGCGGAGTCGCGAGGACTCAAGGTCATCATAGCCGGTGCCGGTGGGGCTGCCCACCTGCCCGGCATGGTTTCTTCAATGACCACCTTGCCCGTGCTTGGTGTCCCTGTAAAATCAAGAGCTTTGAGCGGACTAGACAGCCTCCTTTCGATAGTTCAGATGCCAGCGGGAGTGCCTACGGCTACTTTCGCAATCGGCGAGAGCGGAGCGGCGAACGCCGCATTGTTTGCATTGAGGATCCTGGCACTCGAATACAGTGAGATTGCAGAGAGGCTGAAGACTTACAGGAGAGAACGTGCGGAGCTGGCTCTGGCTGGCAATGCCGTGGTTCAGGACAGATTGAGAGGGCTGCTGACAGAGGACCAATGACCAATCCTGGTTGTCCTCTGCCAACTTGTCGGAGAGGCAATGAATGAAAACGGTAGGCATTCTCGGAGGCGGACAGCTGGGCCTTCTCCTGGTCAACAGCATAAGCAGGCTGGGTGGACGAGCCTATATTTATGATCAGGATGGTGCCGCTCCCGCCAGACATCATGTAAGCCGAAGTTATCAGGGCTCATGGACTGATTTCGAAGCGCTCAGCGAGTTCTTCCAGTCCGTCGATGTGGTTACCTACGAGTTCGAGAACGTCGAGGCAACCAGGCTTCTGGAGCTGGAGGCGGCAAAGCCGGTATATCCCTCCGTCAGTGTTCTCCAAGTTACTCAAGACCGAGCTCTGGAGAAGCAGTTCTTGCGCTCCAGTGGGCTCCCCCATGTCTCTTTCGCGGTTGCGAGGAGCAAAGAAGAGCTTCTCACTGCAGGTCGATCGGTATCGTTCCCGTGCATCATCAAGACCGCCCGCGGTGGCTATGATGGAAAGGGGCAACTGGCGGTCGAGGATGCGTCAGGTTACGAAGCCGCTGTCCAATCATTCTGGCAGGCGAATACCGCTTCTGCCGTAGTCGAGCAAAAGGTAGAGCTGTATAAGGAAGTGAGCTGCATCGTGGCTAGAAGTCCCGATGGGTCGGAAGTAGTTTTTCCGGTGCTGGAAAACACTCACGAGGATCACATTCTTGACACCACTGTGATACCGTCCACGATTCCGGAAAGCGTGCAGTCGAAGGTGATGGAGATTGCCCTGTCTACCGGACGACATCTTAATCTCGTGGGCTTGCTCACTGTTGAGTTCTTTCTCTGCCGCAGCGAACAAGGAAGCGAGACTGGTGTTGAATGCGATGGCTGGCAAATTTTTATCAACGAGTTGGCACCACGCCCTCACAACTCCGGACATGTGACGATGAACGCCTGTACTGTCAGCCAGTTCGACGCTCTTGCCCGGATCCTTCTCGGCATTCCGCTGGCTACTCCGTCCATTCTTGGCGAAGGTACGTTTTGCATGATGAATCTTTTGGGCGACGTATGGCTCGATCAGGGCTGTCCACCCGAGCTACCGGAGCTGGATCTGAGCATGCTGACCGAGCATCCGGAGGTTATCGACGTCGTTATTTACGGCAAAATCGAGGCCCGCGGAAAGCGAAAGATGGGGCACTTCGTCACACATGCCGCCACTGCTGATGCCGCGCTCCAGGCTGCCCATCGTTTCCGAAACGCGCTGTGCCGCGGTCGAGCTCGATGTTTGTGATCGTCGCTTTACGGTTGTCGAAAAACTTTTAGTAGGCGGGCATCATCGTCGGGCAGGAGTTGGCCTTTCCCAATAATTCGGTGTAAGCAAGGCTGAATTGATCTCCGAAATCTATGGACGGAATTGAC
>CAYTDR010000731.1:0-4638 GCA_964436185.1 uncultured Candidatus Obscuribacterales bacterium
AGCGATCTGTACTCGTTTGGTGGCACCCTATACTTCCTTCTGGTCGGACGCGATCCCAAAGCGCTCATGCCGGCAGAACCGAGAAAGGCACTGCCTTCTATCTCCGAAGAGATGGATCGGTTGGTTTTTCAATTGACTCAGTTTGAAACCGAGCAGAGAACGAAATCGGCGGAGGAATTATCTCAGGCTTTGCTTAGCATGCATAAGCACGCCGGTCAGGATACTGTCTCGAGCGGAGATCCTTCATGAAAGAGATGGAAAAATTCGGGGAGCATCTCGATGAAGGTCCCTCGGAGTTGAACATCGTCGAGACAAGCGAAAGCGCTTCGGTCAGTATTGTAGAGGTTAGGAACGATTCAACCGAAGTGGTTCCGAGCTCCTCCGGCGATCAGAGTAGTGATACCGTATTCGATGCGGAACCTTTCTCTGATGATGCACTGATTGCTCCTGTGGACAACCTTGCTATCAAAGCCTCTTCGGCTGACGATGAAGACGATGATAGGAGCGCCGAATTCGCCCGCCGAAAAGAGCTGCCGAAGATGCTTCCGGGTGTCGGCCTGGCATGCTTCTTATCCGGTGTCATAGTCCTCATTTGGGTGGCAAATCTGCTCTTCGGGCGAGCTTTGCCTCCAGTGTTCAACCTCGCCCTGGCACTGTCGATTTATGGAACTCTATTCGTCCATATGTGGTGCTCGCATCGCACTCTCAAAGTTGCTGAGAAGCTGTTTAAATCAGAGGCTCTCAGTCCATCAAAGCCTCTCATCGCCTTTTTCTCGATCCCTGTCATCGCATATATCGGTCTGTCGTCGCAGTCCGATTTTATTATCATCGTCACCACGCTAATCAACTGCTTTTTCATCGCTCGACTTCTATTCTGGCCGTTCAAAGTGGCGAAACACGCGCTCACCGGTATTGCTAAAGCAAAAGGCAGGGGTTGGTCGCTGGGAGACTGGCTCTCTTGCACAGCGGCAACGGTCCTGGTGGCTACGCCACCAATGATCTCCTTCGTTCTTCTCATAATGGCGGCTATCTTCGGTCGAGTTATGCCCCACGACTTGCTGCCCTGGATAGTATTGTTCGTCTCCCTGGGATGGTTCACGTTCGCTCCGCTCGGTTTCATCTATACCAACCGATTGTTGAAACGTGCATCGCTCCTGCCTGTACCGGAGCCGGAAAAGAAAACCAAAGGCCTGTCGGGAATGGACGGTAAAGGTGACATTCTCATCACCTATCGTCCCGTAGCCTCGTGGGAGCGATGGCTGCAGCAGAGAATGCAGGACCGCAGCTGGAGAAAGCTTATCTATCTGCTTGCCATGCTGGCTATAGTTCTTGTCACCGGCCTGCCGGAAATCGTGCTTAAATTGATGATTGCCAGCGGTGGCGCCCTCGGTATCATCGGGGCGCCTGGCGCCACGGATGCAAACGTTGTTAACGCCCAAACACTACTTACTCTCAGCATCATTCAATGGTTAATCGTCGGTGGCATGGTGGCTGCCGTGGTCGCCTACGTGCTTAAACCAACTAACATTTCGCTCAGTGCCAAAGGAATAAAATTTCTCTGGAGACATGGTCCACTCTCGGTAGACGGAGAGCTGGTTAAATGGCAGGATATCACTAATATCGCTCTGTCGCAGAAGGAGGGAACCACCTCGTCGGATCAAAATATCGACTTCCATTCGAGTAAGGCAAAGCCGCTATCCATCAAGCTTGGCTCGATTATGAGCATCGACGATCGAGAACGTATTCTGAAAGCGATAGAATCCTGGGCACCAGGGGTGGAGCGCGACCCGCAGATTCTGCACTTGCTCGAGCCGCCCGCTGACTACAGCTACACTGAGCTATGGCTGCAGGCTCTGACGGCGCCTCCCAAGCGCGAGAGGTTTAAGCCACTGGCCGACGGAGCCTCTTTGCGCGACGGTCAGTTCAAAGTCATACGGCAGTTGGGCGTAGGCGGTCAGGGCACGGCTTATCTGACCGACGATATTATGTCGAAAGAAGCTGTGGTTTTAAAAGAGTTCATTCTGCCGGTATTCGTAGCTGTAGGTGTTCGACGCCAGGCTCTCGAGAGATTCGAGAATGAGGCCAGGATATTGAAGCAACTCGATCATCCGCAGATCGTCAAATTGGTCGATTTCTTCGTTGAAGACCATAGAAGTTATCTGGTGCTGGAACACATCGATGGCAAGTCGCTCAAAGAAATAGTCCTGGAAGAGGGCGCGATGAGTGAGGAACGCGTCAAAGGGTTGGCGCAGCAGATGTGCAGCATTCTCGAGTATCTGCATGGGCTGGAACCGCCTTGCGTGCACCGGGACTTCACACCGGACAATCTGATCCTGCGAAAAGATGGAACACTGAAACTGGTCGATTTCAATGTCGCTCAACAGACCGAATCGACAGCCACTGGAACAGTCGTCGGCAAACATGCCTATCTGCCGCCGGAACAGTTCCGCGGAGAGCCGTGTCCGCAGAGTGATATTTATGCCTTTGGTTCTACTTTGCACTTCCTGCTGACAGGGCACGACCCGGAGCCCATCAGTGTTTCTCGCCCCAAGGAGCAGGTGGAGGCGATCAGCGAGAATATGAATTTCCTCGTCGCCACTGCGACCAGCATGTCATTGGAAGAGCGTTTCAATGATATAGAAAAGCTAAAGGAAGTCTTGGACGCCATCTAGCGGTTCGCGCGAGCAATGCTCAGGACTCTTGCTGCTCAGGCGATACAAACCGCGCTAGCTTAAGTTCAATGCACTGCTGGTAGTGCGTACGCGCTAGCAACATCTTGATACTAACTGTGGAAAGTGGCTAGCCATGAGCGATATGGCGTCCGGAAATAACTATTCAGAAAAACGAAATATTTAGATTTGGAGCCGTTGCGAATATCGAAACTGCTTGCGGTACTACAGGAACTCGGTGGATCAACCCGGGGCCTGTCGTAGGCGTTACGATGGTTTACTTAATAAGATCATCATTCAAAAAGCCCGAATCCCTTGTGTGACAATGGTTAGTAGCCAGGCAGCCCAATTAACAGAAACCTTGGAGTTATCAATCTAGATGGATAAGGTAAGGACATTCATTCATTTCTTTCTCAAGCAAGGTTCGAACGCCAGAGCACTGACAATTTCTCCCATCATCCACGCAAACAACATCTCGCTCCGGCGTTCAACCGTATAACCGTCCGGTCAGACACAGAGGTCAACCGGCGCTTCCATATATGTTTGGGTAAAGGATTCAACCCAGACTATTTTATTCTTCTTGCATCGATCCGGATTTCCCAAATCTGGACCTGCGAAACCCCGCAAAACACGGAGAGACAGTAATGAAAAAGGTTCTCACGCCTGTTCTTCTCTTCGGCACGATCGCCGTGCTGCTGTTCCTGGCTCTGACTTCGTCTCGCGCCCCCGCGGGAAACACCGAAGCCAGCATCCATAACGCCTCGGACCTGAAGACCAACTTCCTCGGCACCAGCCCCACCCGGCAGTTCCAAGCCGAGAAGCCGGTCATTCAGATCTTGCCGTAAGGCTGTCCGAAAGTAGCGTTTGGAAAAGGATTTGAAGAACGCTCTTCGCTCGGCGCGGGTCTTTCATCTGTGCCGAGTTTGCCACCCCCCTCTGCAAGTACGATTCATCTGCAACGGACGAAACGTGAATAGCAGGTGAGTTGAAACTTCAGCATCTGGGAGACAACGTTGAAGCTAGAACAACTGGGCAACGAAACGATTGAGGACGTGATCACACAACCGCGAAACGGTGCCAAACACCACAAGCGGGAGATCAACGGGAGACCGGGACGGCTCGAAGCTGCCGAAAAGCGCTACCGGAAGCACCGGACGCACACCGGCAAAACCTCGACCCTGCGCTCTCACCGCCCCTAGTCGTTTAGGCTCCTAACCCGACCGGGAACGCCCAATCCGGGCGTTCCCGTCGGCGAGCCTTCTTCCTTCGCTTCTCAATCTCGATTTTTTTTGATTCTGTTCAACGCTAAAAGATAGTAGCAATCGCCGATAATTGGAGGAGATAGAGCGTTGGTAGCTTTATCTCCTCCTTGAACAATCAGTGGTCACCTGCGTCGATCACGCTTGTCGACTTCACCGAATCAGTCGTAGTCCTTGAACACGTAATAAATGCTGGTGAGCATGTAGAGCATTCCTGCCACCACTCCCATCACCTGGATCTGTCTGTCGTTCGTGCAGTTGCCGATGGTGAGGCAGGTGATGGTCAAGACAATTGCCGTGCCTCCCCGAATTCGATCGGCGATGGATGAG
Source organism: uncultured Candidatus Obscuribacterales bacterium (assembly GCA_964436185.1). Classification (GTDB taxonomy): domain Bacteria; phylum Cyanobacteriota; class Vampirovibrionia; order Obscuribacterales; family Obscuribacteraceae; genus CAYTDR01. Next base: position 4,259 of record CAYTDR010000731.1, read on the forward strand.
ATCTTAGCTGCCATGGTTCTGCTCCTTCTTCGCCGGATCGAACGTCAACTGTTCTACGGTCGTCTTTGATGGGTTTTGGAGTCTGAAGTCGTTCCACTCGTCTTTGAGCATCGTCTCTTTGAGCATGAGGCTGTCCGCCAGAGCTTCGAGTCGAGCACGATCAGCCTTGACGATATCTCTCGCCAGCTTCATGCACTCCTCGTTGATGCGGCGCCATTCACGATCGATTTCGTTCGCCAGGTCCGGACCATAGGAGGTGGCTGCCGACCCGCCAAAGCCGGGGGAGAACGACGTGCCCTCGCCGGTAGCGATGGCCATTGGACCGAGACGCGACATTCCCCATGAGAGAACCATCTTGCGTGCCAGCTCTGTGGCTTGCT
>CAYTDR010000732.1:0-4635 GCA_964436185.1 uncultured Candidatus Obscuribacterales bacterium
CGTCCTCGGAATAGCGATTCCAAGTCGTTCCAATAGAGCGGTTCCGAAATACTTGTCGTCAGCCGACCACAAGAACGGATTGTTGATAATGACGGTGCCGGAAAGTGTTGCTGTTTTGAGAAACGTTCTATAGAAGGGGATCTCGTGAGAGATTCTATCTATGATGACATCGTACTGGCAGAGCTCGTCAGCCTTAAAGGCGCCGACCTTGAGCATTTCAGCCTGAATGTCTTTTCTTTCAGTGTTGACGTGTTTAATGAAATTTTCGGGAAATGACGTCTCACGTCCCACGAGAAGACCAACGCGCATGCCTGTTTCTCCAGATGAAGAGTGCTGGACACAAAAAATGATTCCGTTGGAAAATATTACTACCAAACAGACTTTCAATCTGGCAGTTGAAGCCGGTTGAGTGAAATAATAGTAAAAATTAAGAAATGTCCTGACTTCCTGTGAGCTGCTTCAGTTCCGGCCGCCAAAGATCTAGCTTCTTCAATATAATGACGAACTGCTCGGGAAGCGGGGCGGTGAAAGTGAGTGTCTGAGCGGCTCCAGAGCTTTCCGGGCGCGGATAGACGAGGTCTATTGTCAGGCAGTGCAAAGCCATGCGTTGAAAGTCGAACTCGTTTCTGAAAAAACGATTGATGTCTCCCTTTCCGTATCGGACATCGCCAACCACCGGATGACTCAAGTGTTTGAGATGACGCCTGATCTGGTGTTGTCTTCCGGTCAACGGTCTGGCTTCCACGAGGGAGAACCGATCGCCGACCGCAAGCGGCTGGAACTCTGTGATTGCGTCATACCGCTCGTTCGTTCCCCGCTTGCGCACCGCATGGTCCAGCTTGAGTTCTGTCGTCATACGTCCTCTGACGAGAGCCAGATAGCGCTTCCGGCAAGTCGCATCCCTGAGCGAACTCTGTAATGAGCGGCAAGTCTGCGAATCCAGAGCCAGAAGAAGAACGCCTGATGTACCTCGGTCCAGCCGATGAACGGCAAAAATCGGGCGATGGACGATACTATCGCGAACGATGTCGCAAACAGTGACATCATCCTGACTCCACCCTCGGTGCACGATCATGCCCGCCGGTTTGTTGACCGCGATCAGAGTATCATCATGGTAAAGAACGTCCAGCATCAGTCGGGCAGGCAGGCACTAACCTTCCACTCAAAATATTATAGCCTCCGAGGAGCTCAACGACGAAAATCCGGGACAATCCAAAGAGCACGAAGAGACGACCGCTCTACCTCGAAATAGCGGTCGTCTCCAAGTTCTTCGCCGTCAATTTTAGAAGTTGCCCGAGTATGCCGACATTGACGGGTGAAGTGCTGTCGAGCGGCAAGCAGCCATCTGCAGAGCTTGGCTCAATTGGAGCTTGATCAGAGTACCGGAAGGGATGGTGACGTTCTTACCCTTCCTCAGTAGAAGGCTCTGTCCCACGCCTACCCCACCGCCAATTGCAGCTCCTGACCAGGCGCCTCTACCGACTCCTCGTCCGCCACCTGCAATGGCTCCTATTGCGGTGCCTGTTGCTGCGCCGATTCCTGCTCCGAGCGCTCCTCTCATGCCGGCCTGTGCGGCCTTCGTCTTCCAAGTCTCGCCTTTCATGATCGTTTCTGAGCCGTCAGTCTCACTCGAATAGTTGCCCAAACCTTCCATGAGACGAGCTGACAGCGGTACGGTTTGACCGTCAGGAGTGCGCAATGTCGTGAACTCGACTCCGATAGCACCGGTTCGTCCCAGGTAGCTGCCGGCTTTGGCGTTGGTTATACGCCCCTCGAGCACCGAGTCTACGGGGATCTGAGAATCTCCGAGGATGATCGGCTTGCTGATCTTCGCCTGGACCAGATCGCCGTCTCTCGCCGCCGCGCTGGCGATTGGGGTCGAGAGTCTGGCTTGTATCATCATTCCGGCTGGCGCGAACACAACTCGGTTGTTGTTCATTCCATTGTTGTTCATGCCGGGGTCGTACTGCGGGGGAATCTGCGATTGCATGGGAGGCATCTGCATTGGCGGTGGGGGGACCTGCAACTGTGGCATCTCCTGGCTGAAGCCGGTTGTGGAGTAGCGTGGCGCCTGCGGTGCAGTAGCAATTGAACTCGTATCCGTGGCTCCGGAGAGTTGCGAAAGATAGGCTTTGGTCCCCGATTCGTCAGCAAGCGCGGTTTTCAGAGCGTCTGACCAGCGGCGAGCAAGAGACTGGGGCGTCTCATTCTCGGATTTGGCTGTGGCACTGTCCACGGTGGCAATCGTGTGTCCCGACATCGTCAGCACTGGCAGGCCATTGACGTACTTTATCTTCACTGCTTCAGGACTTGCTTGGCCCGAGGCTTTCAGAGCTGAATCGAGATTGTTCTGAATGATCTCAGCTCTTTTGGGGCCGGACAAACTTCCAGCGTCAGCCAAATTAGAGATGACGACCTGGCCGGCAAGGCGCACTTCCGAGTCGAGTGCTAGTACCGCCTGTGGTGACAACATAAGGCATTGCCCCAGCATCATGGAAACTGACATTTTGGCTATCAGTCCATTTTTCAACAATGAACGGGTAATCTTCATTTCTTTATCCTTATTGGGTTCAAATTTCGAGAGGGTACGGGAGCGACTGGTCAAAGATAGCCGGAGAGCTGCCCAATGAGGCATCTCCAGTCTTTGTTATGGTTCCGCAAGCGGCAAAAATTGGTATGGATTTTATGACATCTCCAGTCAAGTATTGTTCCCACCTGAATCATTTATAAGTGCTAGTCACGCATTCTAGTGTTCATCAGCTTTTTCGGAACTGATAAAGGTTTTTCCTTTAGGGACGGACTGCGAATCTGCCCTGCCTAACAGAGCTTTTACAAATGCACGACGTCTGAGCTCCATCCAGGCGCCGAATCCTCTATTGCCTGAGTGGTTGTGAATAAACAGAACGTCGCCGGGATAGTGCCGATGCGATTCGGTTCGGTAGAAAGGAACATGCCGCTGGTTCTAAATAAAGATTTGCCACAAGCCAAACCCGTTGTGCCGCAAAGCTTGAGCCGATTTGCGTTGAAATCTTGTCGTCTTAGAACACTTTAGAAATACATCGGTGGTGGCATAACCTGTTGGGCTACAGGTGTGTGATGGACAAGCCTTCTACTCATGAGCAAGTGATTGCCGACCGCTATAAGGTTCTGGCTAGACTTGGCCGGGGAGGGGGTGGAACAGTTTACCTCTGCCGAGATTTGGTGCTCAAGCGCAATGTCGCGGTTAAGGTTTTGAGCGCCAATCGTCCAGAAAGCGTTGTGTCGCTGTTTCAATTGGAGTGCAAGGCTCTTGCTAAGATAAACCATCCTAATATCGTTCGAGTGCTTGATTGTGGCGAAGGAAGCGAAGGGCGGTTGTTTCTGGCGATGGACTATGTCGACGGTCCCACCCTGGCTGAACTGCTGCAAGATAACGGTCCGCTGCCGCTGCCGTTTGCTTTGCCGATTCTGCAACAGATTTGTCGGGGCATGGAGGAGTCGAACCGGCAGGGCATTTTGCATAGAGACTTGAAACCGTCCAATGTCATGCTTTCAATGGATGACGCAGGAGTCTATGAAGCTCGTCTGGTGGATTTTGGTACCGCAAAACTGACCCTTGACGATTTTGATACCGAGACTCCCAATGGTTTAATCGTCCGCAGTCCGCCGTACATGAGTCCTGAAGCGGTGATGGGAAAGGAGCATAGTCCCAGATCCGATATCTACAGTTTCGGTTGCTTGATGTTCCAAGTTCTGACCGGGCGTCATCCGTTCATTGGCGCATCAAGCGCCGAGACTAGGATGCTGCGACTGACAGAGGACGCGCCTCGCCTATCCGACGTGTTGGAATCGTTTCCACCTCAACTGGTGGAGATTGTCGATTGCTGCCTGGCCAGGGAGCCCGAGGACCGCTTCCTCGGTTTTTCCGAGTTGAACGAAAGGCTGAGTGTCGTTCCTGTGCGCGCCGAGTCTGAAGAAACGCCGATGTTCTCGCTTCCGGAGCCGCAAAAGGAGCATGGAACTTTAGTTCTTCTGATTGCCAGCCTTGTGATTGTGATGGCAGGAATCGGTACAACTGTGTATTTGTCTTTGAGAAATCCAGTCGAAGAAGAACAAGCTCGCAATAGTCGCGAGTTAGAGAACAGTCAATATAAGGTCTTTCGTGATGGGTTTCAGCTTGATCTGGAGAAAGTGGATCCGGTCATAAGCCGGGATCGGTCGCGTGGTCGCTATGTAATCAATGGTCATCTCACTAAGCTCAACGCAAACATGCTCGAATATCCCGATGACCTGGAGCATCTCTCTATGAGGCATGACGAAGTTGAGGGCGACACGCTCGCGCCTCTGGTAAAAATGCCGTTGCTGAGTTTGAGTCTTAGCGGTAGTGACCTCGACGACCGCACTCTTGAACTGATTGGAGAGATGAAACTTCTCCAGACGCTCAATCTGACTGATTGCGCCGGGTTTTCCCGTGATGGATTCAAAAAGTTGAAATCCCTGGCTCAGCTCAAACTCATAGCGTTGAACCGCACCACTGTAACCGACGATGATATAAAACAGCTCGCCGATCTACCAAGACTGGAAGCCATCGCCATGACGCAGTGCAAGCGGCTCACTCCCAAAGTGCTGGAACAGTTTCAAAAAATGAAAAATCTG
>CAYTDR010000733.1:0-4630 GCA_964436185.1 uncultured Candidatus Obscuribacterales bacterium
ATCTCGACTTCTTTTATTCCGTCTATAATCGTCCAAGCAACTTCGATAAGAAGATGACAGAAGCGCAGGAAAAGCAACTCGATCATCTTTTGCGTGGATTTATGTCGATTTCCAGAGACTTCGACAAGGAAGACGTCGAGCGAATTCGGAACAATTTTAGACCATCATCAATGGCAGATGCGCTCAAAGAGAAAGACTGGGAAATAAAACCAGAGCTGCATCATAACTTCGTCCACGCAGTCATGAGCAACATCGATCGCCACACATTGCCTGTGCTGGATTGCATAAGCAGCATGGCGAAGGTTTTGTCACCTAATGATCTCAAACGGCTTGCCACATGGATGTCGGAAATTGAGGGCAAAGACGATCCTGATATCCGCAATGCCTATGCTCGCACTCTCTTGAATATCATCGGCTCGAAGGACTGCAAGCCCGAGCTACTGACCACTGCCCTGGCAACGCTGGAGAAATCGCGCTGGTACAACGATTTTGACGTAAAGGTGCGCGAAGCGCTGAGCAGCTATGTCCGGGGAAAAGTCCCCAGCCCGGAACACCTCGACAAAATTATCGAAATAATCGGCGACTGTGGTATCAAACCACCGGTGGCGCTCGTGGTATCACGGATGGGGTTACCTCTGACGAACGAGCTCATCCAGGATTTAGAGGCCGCGGAGCGTAACTTCGGTGGCAATCGAGAGGCGCTCATGAAGGTTCTCGAGCGCGCTGCCACGGTTAACGCTTTGCCGCCTCGACTCAATCCATTTGGTGAGGTCGATCTGAAAGTCCTGGTCAAGACGATGGCGAAAGGACCGTTGGATGAAGATCCCAAGTACGGATTTCTGGCGACTGATCTTGTCGAGAAAAGTTTGACGGGTATCGAGAACAAGATAATCGACAGAATGCTGGTAAAGGTCAACGAGCAGCGCACAGCAGAGGGGCTTCCTCCTCTCACACGAGAACAGTTCAGGGTGCCCTCCAAAGAACCTATAGGTGGTGGCGCCCAGGTTTCTTACGACAGATCCGTAGCCAGTCTTCGGCAAGTTACGAAAGATGGTCATCAGACCTCATATTGGTGGCTCGCCGCTGGCGGAGTCGGTTATCTAGTCAAGCGTTTCGGTCCAGGAGGAACTCAACAAAACTTCGAGGATAAACAACGCGACGCTCTTCTGGAATGGAAACAATCGCAAGCCGCTCTCGGTGAGGCCATCGGTGAGTCAGAAGTCCTTAAGGGTGTTTTGAAAGATATTTCTAACGCCCGACGTGTGGGCGACTATGTAGATATGGTCGGTAGGGGCGAATTTGCAAGGAGTGACAGGTATGCGCTCCAGATTCTCAATCGATTCGGTGTTGACAATCTGCGCGAGATGGTCCCGTTCTTACATAAGGGAATTTTCGGCGACAACTATTACCGATTCGAAGGCAGAGTCACCAAGCCTTTTACTGCCGAAGACACTTTGGGTGGTGAGATATGGAAGAGATTGAAACGCTTGCACGCAACTGATCTCGTCAACCCACCAAGATTCCAGAATACCAAGACGGCACTGGAATATCTGACCAGGCCGGAACTGAAAATCAATGAGTTCAAAGGCACCGACATCTATCACCGCGAACGCTGGGATGTGCACGACGCCGCACTAATCGAGGCATTCAAGCAAGTAGATGAAGATCCCCGCCTGGCGAAGGCATATGCAACTTTCGGCAAACTCACCTCACTGACGAGCACCACTCAGATGCTCTTCCATGATGGAATGGCCGGGCACCGTGGCCCGCATTATGTAGCTACGGCCAGGCAGATGGGAGAACAGATTGAGAAGACTCTCGAGGAGCTCAAACAGCAAGCGCCAGAGATAAGGCAGTTAATCAGAGAGCTTAGAGAAGCACGAGACAAAGCGGCAGACCCAGACGCCCAAAAGGGCCTTGATGCTCGCATCAAGTCTCTGGAAGACATGATGATCGGTTACGTTCCTGCCTCCACGACCGGAACGACAAACAGTCGACGATACAATGAACTCAAAGAGATGTGCCGAGTAATGAAGTCGTCCGATTTCGCTCCGGAGACGTTCGGTACGTGGCTCAAAGACAACGCCAGCACAATTGTTTTGATGACAACGGCGCTGGCGGCGATAGCTGCCACTCCGTTCTCGTTCGGACTGAGTGGAATTCTCGCAGCTGCTGCTATCGCGGCACTGGTAGCTACGGTAGGTTATGTCTCCAACGAGCTGGTCAAATACAGCATGCATAGATGGGGCGGAGCCGCTTACGGCTCGGACTTCATCGATTCCATACTCGATCTCGCCGGCGTCAAAGAACGCGATACGATGTCACTCAGATACGAAGGAGGCCAGTTCGTCTATCCCAAGCAGATGGACGAGGTCTTCCTGGACGCGCTTAAGGAAATTGGTAAAGAGTCTCTCGTCTTTCTCTTTGCCGGTGGCTTTGGCAAAGTCGTCGGTCTTGGACTAAAGTGTTTCGGAAATCCAACTGCAAGGCTGGCAGGCAAGGAACTGTTAACAGATGCAGCTAAGGTCGCTAAAGCGTTAGAAACTGCTACAGCCAGGAATCCATTTGCAATAACCTGGGGCAAGACATTTGTGAAGGAGTGGATTAATCAAGTCCCCTGGGCAATCTTCGCTGCAACTTCAGAGACAGTCATTCAAGATTCGCTCAAGGAAATAGATGCTGACAAGGAAACGCTGGAGTTCATCGGACATGTCTCTGCTGTCTGCCTCACGGTGCTCTGCCACCGCGTGAGTGGGCACGTAATGCGGCCTAAAGTGATTTCCGGCGATAAAGTCGAAATCCCTTACGACAAAACCAGATTCCTCATGGAGATGAGCAAGGAATATGAGAAGGCCGGCAAGCCGATGCCGGAGATGGTCATCGATACGGACGTCTACGTCAAGTTCAAGGCGGGCAATAAGACCTTCGAAATGTTCTTCAAAGACCCTAAGGCTGTCGCTGACGCGCTCACCAAAGCTGGTATCAAACCCGACCCACCCCTCGAAGGTGAAGTGGTGCTGCCAGGAGAAGGAGCCAAGCCTGATGCGAACGCCGGGAAAATCAAAGGTAGTAATCCCAATCCATCCGCACGATTGGCTGGTGAAATCGATGCGTCGACATTGGCCAATCTGCGCACCCTCTTAGCCGAAGGCAAACTCACAGAGGCAGACATGCGACTGTTGGAAAGAGCCCTCGAAACCGGAGTATTGAAACCGGGTGAGAACCTTTCCAAGATTCTAGACGACAATCTTACGAACGCGAAACCGGACGCGCGGGCGCAGTTTCTGAAGGAATTGGCTGGTGATGTTCGTTTTGCTGAAGCTTTCCGCGCTGCCAATGCACCGCCGGCAGAGCCAGTAAAATTAGAGCCGTCCGAGAAGGATGGCGGGTTAGTTCCCGTCGGACCGGAAACATATAAAGTCCCCAATCACAGCACGCCGGTTGAGTATTGGGCAAAATCTGGCATGAAAACCGGGCATGTCGTGGCAGACGGCACAGGCAAGTGTGTGTTCATTGAAGAGCCCGGTGCTAAGACCGAGGTAGGAGCGGAGCAGCCCTGGCCGAAGGTCCCAGATGGCTACGTGAAGGTACGCTCTAACGCCGATGGAAGCGGAGTGTACTACGACCCGGTAGGGAAAAAGGTTTATACCGTGCGAACAGATGGTGGCACGATTAAAGCTGCAGAAGTCAAAACGAACATAATCGATAATCTTCCAGATGCAGAGATGCGCTCGCCCTTCATGCAGCCTTTAGTGCGCCAACGCAATGCTCTTAATCTCGATGGTGGAACCGCACGAATCTCTTCCTCTCCCAACAGTCGTAGTATCACCATCGGCGATGGCCTTGAATGCGATATTGCCGCAGGCAAAGTCGATCGTAACGGAAGTGTAGCGGCGATCGTTTGGGGTGGTCAGGATGGATTCTATGTTCAAAAACAACCAGGCGGACAGAAAGTTATCCTTAAGAGACCAGGAGCACCGGATGCGGTGCTAGAGACGAACAGACCCTACAGGCTCCGTCCAGGGGACACGCTCGAGATCGGCGGCAAGTCGATCACCTGTGAACCCACCACCGAGCCGGCGTTCGTTAAGCGACCAATGCCTCAAACCGTCCCTGGTACCACACCGGCCGGTCCCAAGATCGACTTCTCCAAGCGAGTTGAAGTGACGGAGACTTTCAAGAACGGCGGTGTTTATGAGGATAGCTATCTTAAGGATTCGAAGGTTCCGAAACGTGTAGTGGATCCGACCGATCCGGTTATTGACGCGGTTCTCAAAAATGCAGATGTGCGCTGCACTAGAAAGGGCAAACTAACACCAGACCAGGAGGTAATGGAGTGTGCCAAGCTAGTGCACGATCTCAGCACTCCATACGATACCACGATGGATCCCTATTCCAAGTCCACTTCTCGCACCAGGAACAATCCAAAACTAGATGCCAAAGCAGACAAGATAGATGCCGCCGACATCGGTCGTGACGACCATCGCGGTATGCGGAGTCGCTTGCCACGTTCGCAGTTGCGCTTCTCGCAATGCCGCGAATTTACTTTCATTGGAACTCGTCACCGGACGAAACGGCGCGATCTGCACGAAGAGAAACGGCAACTCCGGCTTATTCCAAGCGCGCCGCC